>JAUSNQ010000025.1 GCA_030655595.1 Paludibacter sp. | reverse complement strand
TCCAATCTCCGGCAAGATAGTCAGAAAGCATGAAGCTGAGGATGTTGTAAATGCTGCGCTGCACTTTCCTGAAGGAACCCGAATCATGATTTTATCGGAAGTAGTCGCCGGAGAAGAAAGAACCATGCACGATGAATTGAAAAGTCTGATTCTGCAAGGATTCAGCAGGGTTGAGATTGCAGGAGAAACTTTTACCTTACAGGATTTAACTACGCAAAACAACAAAATCACCAAAAAAGTATATTTGATTATTGACCGCATGGCGGTCGACAAAGCACAAGAAGGTATCAGTCGATTAACCGATTCAGTTGAGACTGCCTTTTTTGAGGGACATGGCACTTGTGTTTTGAAAGTTTTTTTGGATGAAGGGATTAAAACGCTTCATTTTTCGAAGAGTTTTGAGGCCGATGGGATGAAATTTGAAACTCCGACCGTTCACACTTTCAGTTTTAACTCGCCGATTGGTGCTTGTCCAACTTGCGAGGGATTTGGAAAAGTAATTGGTATTGATGAGAATTTGGTGGTGCCCAATAAAGCCCTCTCGATTTTTGAAGATGCAGTGGTTTGTTGGAAAGGCGAGGTGATGGGAGAGTGGAAAAATCAGTTAATTCACGTAGCAGCCAAATTTAATTTCCCCATCCACAAACCCTATTATGAACTAACCGACGAACAGCGGGAGTTGCTTTGGAACGGAAACAAGCATTTTGAAGGAATTAACGCCTTTTTCAAATTTTTGGAGTCGAATCAGTATAAAATTCAGTATCGGGTGATGCTGGCAAGATATCGGGGTAAAACAGTTTGTCCCGATTGCAAGGGCAGTCGCTTGAAACAAGAAGCTTCTTACATCCGGATTGCAGGAAAATCCATCAACGAGCTGGTTTTGATGTCTGTTGAAAAATTGAAGGAGTTTTTTAATTCCATTCAGTTGGATAAACAGGATGCCGAAATAGCCCGGAGATTATTACTGGAAATAACCAGTCGCTTACAGTTTCTCGATGATGTCGGATTGAGCTATCTTTCCCTCAACCGTCTGTCGAACAGCCTTTCAGGCGGAGAAAGTCAGCGCATCAACTTAGTTACATCCTTGGGAAGCAGCTTGGTGGGTTCGTTGTACATCCTCGATGAGCCCAGTATTGGCTTACATCCCAGAGATACCAATCAGCTGATTAAAGTCTTAATGCAACTGAGAAATCTTGGAAATACCGTTATTGTAGTTGAACACGATGAAGAAATCATGCGAGCAGCCGATTATCTGATTGATATCGGTCCAAATGCCGGCAGAAAGGGAGGCGAAGTTGTTTTCAAGGGAAATGTAAATGAGATAGAAGGGGCGACCCCTCCAGAACTCGAAAATTCTTTCACACTGAAGTACCTGCTTGGAAAAGAATCAATTGATGTTCCTGTTCAACGACGAAAATGGAATAATTACATCGAAGTGCTTGGTGCCAGGGAGAACAACCTGAAAGGGATTGACGTTAAGTTTCCCTTGTTTATCATGACTGTGGTGACGGGTGTTAGTGGTTCAGGCAAATCTTCTTTGGTCAAGAATGTGTTTTATACCGCATTGAAAAAATACTATGGAGGCGTGGCCGACCGCACCGGACAGTTTGGAGCGTTGAAAGGGTCTATGAAATTAGTCAAAGACATTGAATTTGTCGATCAAAATCCGATAGGACGCTCTTCCCGGTCGAATCCCGTGACCTACATCAAGGCTTATGATGAAATTCGAAAGCTTTTTGCCGATCAGCAATTGTCGAAGCAAATGGGTTATACGGCGTCTCATTTCTCATTTAACACCCCGGGAGGAAGATGCGAGGAATGTCAGGGCGAAGGAACCGTGACGGTTGAAATGCAATTCATGGCCGATTTGGTTTTGGAATGTGACCACTGTCATGGCAAGCGATTCAAACAAGACGTGTTGGATGTGCAATACAACCAGGTGAGCATTTATGATGTGCTGGAAATGACCGTCAATCAGGCAATTGAATTTTTCTCAGAACACAAGGGCACTGTTGAAAAAAGGATCGTAAAACGCTTGAAACCTTTGCAGGATGTCGGTATAGGATATGTAAAACTGGGACAATCGTCGAGCACCCTTTCCGGCGGTGAAAGTCAGCGTGTTAAACTAGCCTCGTTTTTAGCAAACGAAAAGCCACAGCCCACTATTTTCGTATTTGATGAGCCCACAACCGGACTTCACTTTCACGACATCAAGACTTTACTCAAAGCACTCGATGCATTGATTGCAAAAGGCCATACAGTCATCATCATCGAGCACAATCCCGAAATCATCAAATGTGCCGATCACATCATCGACATCGGTCCCGAAGGCGGAGACCACGGCGGTAACATTGTATTCGAAGGCACACCCGAAGATATTGTCCGATGTGATGCATCTTATACAGGTCGGTTCTTGAAAGGAAAGGTATAAGCGTTTATTACCTTTAATTCAGACTGACATCCACCATCTGCGCAAGTTCCCTGAAAACTTCTTTTGGATTGGC
Organism: Paludibacter sp.; assembly: GCA_030655595.1. Next base: position 7,884 of record JAUSNQ010000025.1, on the reverse strand, counting down.
ATTTACAAAAATGACCGACAAAATACCCGTTGTACAAATATCCGTAAAGCGGATCGCCTGATCTAAGTTTTCCAGAAAGATGCGTTCGAAACTATCCGCACTTTCTTCGTAAATATAACTGATGCGGAAACGCAGTGTGCCATCCTCCATATTCAGTTCCCAACATCCTGATGCCAGGTTGTTGTTAAACATTGCAGTAAACACAGCCATGTCGGTTCTTTTATTTGCCGGAATCCTCACCGGAAAAACAGCATAAATAAACATCAATTTACTCTTGTTATTGCATTTTTCGATGATAAAGTCGGTACTGCAAGACTTCATTTCGAACTTCATCAGGTAGCATGTTTTGTCTGTACTGTTCTCAATGCGGTGATAAATGAAGTTGTTTTTTTTAAAAATCATAGTTAAGGGTTCGGTTTTCATGTTCTAAGGGTTTAAAAATTGTGATTAGTAAATTGTAAACAAACAAAAAAAATCAAATTGTGTTATAACTTTACACCGGCAAGTACCCTAAAAGTCGAAACCGGCAGACTACCGTAAATTATTGAATCGGCGCTAACAAATCAGTTGTTCTTATAAAGTATATTTCGCTCTGATTCCTGCTCCAATACTAACATAGCGTGGGAAAATCGGACTAAACAGATTGATGCTTACTTCAGGCTCTAAAGCAAATTTCGGGGTTAGTTTAATCGTCTTGTTAATTTTCATATTGTAAGTCAATTTGAAAAAATCTAAATAAATCTCACTATATACAACCTCTTCAGAGATGTTTTCCCATCCTTTATAGTAATATACTTCAGCGCCAAAAGAGAAATTTGCAATTTTTGAATAATATCTTAGATTTAAAGGAAGTGAAGTGTAATTAACTTTTATATTTTCAATCGGCAAAATGAAATTATTCATATTGACACCTAATTCATAACTCCATTTTTGTTTAAATCGTTTTTCAGCAGATACACCAAAAGTATGTAATACAATGTCTGCAGCTGTCTGGGAGCTTGTTGATATATTTAGATATGTTTGTTGTTGAGCTAATGATTTTACACAAAAAATAAATAATAAAAAAATGACCGTCAACGTAATTATATTTTTATGAATCATGTTGTTGATTTTTTATGCACATCAAACAGTGTTGCATGTTTGATGTGCTAAGTTAATATTATTATGCTTTAAATTTTTGATTAATACTCTCTGACTCTCATAGTCATGAAAAATTCAGGGTTAATTCTTATTATATTATCACCATCAATCTCACTATAGATGTTTCCAGAAGAGTGTACCCAATGCCAGGTTGGATTGCCATTATTGATGATGTCGAAAAACCAATTCCTGCTCCATTGTTGTAATCCAATAGTTTCATCTTGTGATTGTGATGTGTATTCTAATGTTCCCAAAGTCCCATTGACTTGTCCATTAGCATTATAAGTGTTAAGAGGGATGGTTTTTTTCTGTGAGCCTTTTTTATCCCATTCATAAATATACATGATGTGTGAAGTCTCACTAACGTCCCAGTTGGTATTCCATACTGAATTAACAACATACCAGCCAGACCACCATCCGTTTTTTGCATTCCACACATATGAACGCGGCAATTTGAAACTTATATCCGTCACAATGCCACCGGTATAAGTGTTTGTTGTAGGATTGTATGTCACCGATGATGGATGTGCTCTAATTATATGTAAATTTAAATCTCCATCGAAAATTCCTCCATAATACTCTTTAACGTAAACTCGCATGACAGAAATCTCATATCCTAATGTGTTTTTTGTCATATTGGCATTTTGCTTTGTGCTATTTGGTATTATTTCTTCATAAGGCATTAAAATCCATACTGGATGCAGATTATTATACGCCTGACTCACTTTAACTTCCGTGATTTCTCCTGTTTCATTGAGTATGTAGCCGGAATTAATAGAATCGTTATCAATAGGATGAAAAGAAATAGCCGGAATTCTGTTATTTTTTTCAAAATACTCCAAAGGTATCGGGCAATACAAACTCACATGATTATCTGTAAGATACTGAATCAAAGAATCCGGATTTGAAAAAAGATTAATGGTGCCATTTCCGACCGCATTCATTTTTTGTGGTTGGTTTCTGGCAAATGCATTCTTGAAATCCAGACTGAAATCAGAATTGCTTTTCATGTAAGCAGCATCAGCTTTGGTTTCAGGAGCAAACAAATCTCTCATCAAAACACGATCTTCCAAACAGTTTGGCGAACCGTCGATGATGTGTTTGTTTAATTTATCATAATAATTAGGATTGTTTGCAATCATGTTCACTAATATATTGCTCGAGAGTTCCAATGCATAACGCATTTCCAGATCTTTTTTTGAAAGGACTTTGTTGTCGTTATTTGTTGGAATGTCCTCTTGAGTACACGAGCTGATTGTAAACAGCATGATTGAAAGAAAATAAAATATCTTTTTCATAAGAACTAATTTGATTTGATACACCATTGCGATTAATTGATTGGTGTTCTGGTTGTAAACTTATTTTTCGTGATTTAAACACAGTTTTTGTCAATTTAGAGATTGACTATCGGGAGTTGACAAGGCATTTCTTTCTCCCGCATAAGGTCAAATTAGGTGTAAACCAACACGTAAATTTGTCATGTCGCAGTTGTTGCTGCCGGATTTTCAGTTTTTATAAGTTATTGAATGTTTTGGTTGGAAGATAATTTCGGTTGATGCTCTGAACTAAGGCTGATTATTGCTGGTAAAAAGTTTCTTGAATGTTTCTTTTACTTTATCGGCTTTGGGCCCGGAGTATCCTTTGAATAAGGAGCGTGAGACTGTTTTGCGGCTGCAGTTGCATAGTTTTGCCAGCTCGGTAATGTACCCGTGTCGGGGCGGACAATTCAATTTGTCAGCTTCGTTTTTCATTTTTTATTGGTTAAGATGTTTGTTTGATATACTTACTGGCTATGTATTGAAATATTTTTTATACATTTGCGGCAATGTCCCATAAGCGACATCAGTATTTTATCTGCTGCAAATATAATAGCATATATTCTATTATGCAATATTTTGAGGCATTTTTTTAATATTTTTTTATGTTAAATATGTCAAACCCTGTTTCAATCAGAGAAAGAATCATTGAATATCTTCTCTATAAAGGAGTTTCAAGATATCGTTTTTATAAAGATACCGGCTTATCAAACGGTTTTCTGGATAAGATTGGTTCAATAACCAGCGATAATTGCGAGAAGATATGCTATTGTTATCCGGATATTAATCCCGAATGGTTGTTGATTGGCAAAGGAGAAATGCTGAAAAGCGGTGACCTTTTAGAACTTGAAAAATCAGATAAACAAGCATCTATTGAAGTACTGGTGCAAAAAATTGTGGAACTTTCTTCTGAAAATACCTTGTTGAAGAAAGAAAATGAAACACTGAAAATCATATCCGGGCAATCGAAGATGGTTATTCACAAGCCTATGGATGAAGATGATGCGGTTGATGGTTTTGCTGCAGAACCAACCGTCTAATCATCAGAAACAGTTGTGGAGCTACCTGCACCGTAAATCCAAACCCCGCAAATCGCAGATTGAGAAAATTGAACGGGGATTACACGCTTTGGGTTCGGAATTGTTGTCGATTTCTTTGTAATCAAATAATAATATTACCTTTGCAGCCGATTCCGCCGGCTGATATCCAACAAGCGGAACGTGTGCTTGAATAACCACGTAAAAAACAAGAAAAAATGAAAAAACAAGTTTCCGTCGCCTTCATGGCAGCCGGGCTGCTTTTTACAGTATGCCTGATTGTTGCCAACATCATCGAGCAAAAACTAATCATGATCGGGCCTATTGAGGCCACTGCAGGATTGCTCATCTTTCCAATTTCTTACATTGTTAACGACCTGATTGCTGAAGTCTGGGGTTTCCGCAAGGTACGCCTGATTATTTGGTATGGTTTTTTTATGAACTTTCTGGCTGTTTTCGTATTCCGGCTGAGTATTTGGGTTCCCGGATCTGAAAATTTCACGCACGGAGATGCCTTCGATCTGGTTCTGGGAAATACGCTGCGAATTACCATCGCCAGTTTTGTTGCATTCCTCATCGGCTCTTTTCTGAATGCCTACGTAATGAGTAAAATGAAAATTATGCAAAAAGGACGTGGTTTTTCAATACGGGCAGTTGTTTCCACACTGTTTGGTGAGGGAGCTGATTCTATTGTGTTTTTTATCATTGCTTTTTATGGCGTTATCTCCAACAAAGATCTGCTTATCCTCATTGGTACGCAAACAGCCTTGAAGACTGCCTACGAAATTTTGGTGCTTCCACTTACTAACCTGATTGTGAAATGGCTTAAGAAGAAAGAAGGAACCGATGTGTTCGACAAAGGTATTTCGTACAACCCTTTTAAAATCAGCAAGGTTTGATTCACTTTTCAGCCCAAAAAGCTTGATTATGAACTTGCTTTTCTAAACCGCAACTTCAGTAGCAAGATGTTCCCAATCACAACCGGAATAATCACGTTGATGAACCACAATCCAACTCCGGCCATCAGAATACCGGGGGTGTTGGCAGCAAACTGACCGATCACAAACACTGCCCAGGAAACACGGATGACTGCTTCGGAAAAAGCAAACGAAGGTGTAAAAGTTACAAGCAAATAGGTGAGGGGAATACTTGTCAACGCTTGCGTGATACTAAGCTCGACCCCGAAAAACCGGAGCATCAGGAAAAGTTGCAGACAGAAAATCAGAAACCGGAGTAATGACCAAGCCGTTATGATGACCAGGTCTTTGACGGCATAGTTTCTTAAGCCAATCAAATAGGGTTGTAGTTTCTGATTTTTAATCCTGTAGGCTATCTGGGGCAACATCAATAAAGTGATGGAGCATAGAAGTAAAATTACAGCTAGAAATACCAGATAAGTGATCGACTGAATCTCTGTTTTCTGTTGGATGAAAAACAAAATCGCAAGCGGAATACCGGGTAGCAGGATGGCGATATTTTGCGTCAGGCTGTTGATGGCTGCTAAACTGACAGCGCTTTTCCTGTTCTCCGGTTGCAGAAAGTGCATCCGCCCGATGATGTCGCCAAGCCGGTTTGGAGTCACAAATCCGGAAGATACTCCGGCAAGTACTGCTTTGAAGGCTATGCCGATCCTGAATTTCTCCAGGTAGCGACACACTCGTTTCCATTTCAGCGTTTCTACTAACCAGTTGAATGGAAGTAAAACCGCAACCGCAATGAGCCAAATGAAATTTACCAGGCTGCTTGCTTTTAAAGCGGCAAGCATGTCAGGATAACCCGTAAATCGAATAATTTCATAAGCCAGATATACAACTGAAGCAACTAAAAACACCGTTGAGATATGGCGAAAGAGTCGGTGTTCTTTTGAGGGTGTTGGTTGCATCTATTATTTGAATTGGTGCATGATATTTTTTCTATGAGCCTGCAAAGGGTGTCCCGATTATTCCGACTGCCAGTTCGGCCCATACAAGCAAAAAAGCAAATAATATGACTCCGCAAATGAGGAGTCGGTTTTTGACACTTTTTACCTTTCTCAAAATCAGCTCACAGGATAAACCCGTAAAAAGCAACATAAACCCCATGATTATAAAATCATTTAATTCCCAATTTACTTCACTCGTGAATTGCATAGCTATGAACGGAATAAGCAAGAGTATGGCAATTGTAATAAGGATGATGATAAGCCTTTTGTTTTTCATGTTTATTTTTTTCTTTGTGATATTAACTTGTATGTCAGATAGAACAAATAACGTTGTTAAAAATTTTCACGATTTCTTTTCCATGAAAGTTTTTACTCTTTCACAAGAATCTTATAACTGATGTTTCCTATGCGTACCAGATAAATGCCGGATTGAGGAACGGGGATGTCAATATCATCTGATATAATCCCGGAGAAAATACAGCTGCCCATGATATCATATACGCTTACAGGAGATAATTGGTTTACTGTTACTTTTATGAGTTTGTTGGTTCCATGTACAGTGCTTTTGGAAGCAGTTTCAGTTCTGTTGTTGCTTGTTACGCAGGCAGCGTTAAAACGTAAATTTCTAATTTCCCAGGTTGCAGCCGTAGTTGATGTTGACAGATATTTAAAAGCAAAACGGACATCATCAGTCATATATTGTTGTGGCATTGCAATATTTCCGGAGTTGATGAAAGTCCAGCTGTTTCCGGATGCCATAACTGAAATGGGCACTTGGGTCCATGTTGCGGTATTCGGGTCTCCTGTTTGATAATTAGAAGTAACCCACAAGGTGTGATTGGCTGTTTTGTCACTTTCTGATGGCGCAAAGTTTAACGCATGATCAAATGTTAGTGTTGCCGATTGCATGCCTGTTAAGTTAAAGGCAGGAGAAATCAGCCAACCTTCATTTTCATAGTTTACACCACTTGCATAACCTGAGATATATGCCCCGTATATAGCCCTCCAATGCCATGTTTGAGAGCCACTTACACTATAAGGCGTGAAACCTCCTAAATTCGAACCAAACGTTTCGGAATAAACAATATTTTCACAATCCCCGGATCCTGAGTCTTCCACCTGAAAGCTTAATACCGCACTTATCGGTGTGTGATCGGAAGTGGTGTATCTGTATCCGGGAATGATGCTTGTTGCTCCGGTTTCAAGCACGGCGCTGTTTTGCACAAGGTTACCGAACAATTCGTTGGAAATCATGATATGATCAATAACCGGGTTGTTATAATAGGGATTGTTTAATCCGGAAGTCAGTCCCAGATAATTTTCGGTGTCATCCATAAAGTTTTTATAGGGAGAGTCTCCACACGATCCACACTGGGAACCATTTAAATAATCATTGAAATCCCCCATCAAAACAATATTCTTTGTGTTGAAAGCGCTACCATCAAGGATATATTTTAACCCTTCCGATGCCCCTTTACGTCGCGTATAGCTTGTTTCATCGCTCATTGCTTTGGCGTGTATATTAATAATCGACAGCGGGATCCGGGTCGCACCATCCACTACATTCACGTTATACAATACTGGATATCGACCGCTTGACCAATTGTAATAATAACTATTTCCCTGGCTACTGATGCCGCTGTTTAACAAGGTGGAATTGACAAACTCCACCCTCGTTTTTTTATAAATAATTCCCAAATTCTGACCGCAGTTGTCATTATAAGTAGGAAGCATGTTACCACCCCAACCATCACCTAATCTTTTCACCAAAGTATCCATTGTAGCGTAAACACTGCTTGTTCCTACTTCTTGCAAAGCGATGATATCCGGCTGAATAGCACTGATTAGTGTCACGATATTGTTAATCTGCAACTCGTCATCTTCCGGTCCATAGGTTGAGCAGCTAAGCCATGCTGTGTTTAAAGTTGTGATTTTCAGTTCGATTGTTTTCCCCTGAATCTCTAAGAAATAAAGGCTGAAAAAAATAGTTAGATAGAGTATTAAGAATTTTGTATTTTTTTCTCTTGTCATTTAGCTGTTTGTTATGAATGTGCAAATATATAATAAATGTTGAGTTTACACCCCAATGTTTTATAAAAATCGTTTGCAAATAAAGGATTTCTTTTGTGCATCAAACAACAAAAAGCACCCGCCGGCTTTTAACCGGTCGGATGCTTTTCTCCTTTTCTATACCAAAAAAACTTGTTAACTAATTTTGTACTTGCTTAGGCCTTTTGCTCTGAACTTCTTTAGCGCGTTCTTTCATCATGGCTTTGTGTTTCTCGAGCTTTTCCTGACCAATGATGCTTCCCAGACGATTGTCCCAATCTTTGCGAAGCTTTTTTAATTCTTCCTTGCGTGCATCGTCGTTGGTTCCGCCGGCTTCCTTCATTTCTTTCAATTTTGTTTGCTGTTCTTCAAAAAGTGCCTGAACTTCTTGTTTTTGGGCATCAGTAAGACTGAGATCTTT
>JAUSNQ010000020.1 GCA_030655595.1 Paludibacter sp. | reverse complement strand
AAAAAAATCATGCAAATATATGGAATAATAATTGAAAAATTGGTTGGGTTTTGGTGGAAAGTGTATGTACTTTCAGTATGATGATTGCTGATGTGTCTATCTTTTCAGTATAAAAGTTTAAAAAGTGTCTACGAAATCAGTAAAAGTCATAGCGTAAAATGTATTTTTATTGCATATTTTTTATATGCCTGATAATGAGTGGCGTATATAGCAGTTCATTTCAAGGAAGGAGTGGGTTGAAATGAAAAGGGTGGAAATGGAGTGATAGAATAAAAGCGATTAATGTGCCATAATCAACTAACAAAGCAGGTTCAGGGGTTATTCGTCCCTGAAAAACACTTATTTCGCTTGAAAAATGCTTATTTATTTTTGATATTCACGAAAAACTCTCACGAGTGCAGGTGTAAGCTCAGCCAGAAATAGTCAAATAAATTAATCCTTCACACAACGGACAGAGAACCCCAACTCCTTTTTGTCGTCGTGTATGTAGACACCGCTGTAAAGGTAATACATGCTCCGGTAGTGGGCTCTACTGGAATAGTACTCAGTAGTACTCCACCAGTTAGTGTGGCTTCCAATGCTGCCGAACACCCCATAATAGCTATAGTAGCCCCCCGGACGGGCTGTAAAGCCGGTTTCGTTGGTTGCACCATCGTTTGGTGCAAACCAATGCGTTGTGCCGGTTTCTTTTAGTTTATCACCGGCAACGCTTGCTCCACCAAGATAATCCGTTAGTTCTGTCCATTCAGTATCACTGGGCAAATGCCAACCATCGGGACAAATTCCCTGAACACCGCTGGGATTACTACTACTGCTTGCTGAACCATCCATGGCTGCTGGCCAGTTGTATAAAACACCGTAAGTATCATAATTTGTTGTGGCTTTGGCATCAGTTACGTTAGTGCCATCATAACCATATACATAATAATAAGGTATTGTATTTGAATATGTACTGGGTCCAATTACACTCGGCAAATATTTCAGGTTTTCTGCCATCCATACCTGGTTGCCGATTTTTACAGCATTATAATGGTTACCATCTCTTGTGTCTGTGAAGCCATTATTTAATAATTCAGACTCTTCCAAAGCTTCAATTCTTACTAATAAGGCATCCACATAGGCTTTTGTGGCTGCATCCTGTGGGTTTACAGGGTCGGCAAGGTTGGTGATTTCACCTGTTACTGTTTCAGCAGTTTTTGCATGTAAAGCATAAGGAACACTTAGTAACTGGCTTGTTCCTGTAATGGTATAAGTGGTTCCACCTGCCGGGTCGGTTTCGGTTTTAATGAAATATGGTCCACTTTCCCAATCAATAGCGGCAATGTTCCCACTTACAACTGTTCCGGTTCCAATTGCTACACTCACCAAACCGTTAGCATTGGTTGTTGGAGTTTGTGTTTCTACATAAACTGCCGTACTACTTGCCGAGCCTTGCAAAATACTGAATTGCATGCCAACGGTTGAACTTGTAACCAAATTATCACTTGCATTTCTGATTACTGCCTGATAGCTCATTTTTTGTGGTGGTTGAGCAAACACAATAACCGTTAATAATACGGCGGCTAAAATTGCGAATACTTTTTTCATTGTTGTGTTCTCCTTAATTTTTTATGATTTTGAACTTTTTAACTTCTTTGGTTCCCTGAATTACTTTTACAAAATACGTTGCATGAACAAGACTGCTCATAACAATTTTTGTTTGGTTGCCCGTAATCTTTTCGTCTTGCAAAAGTCTTCCTTGTATGTCATACAATTGGTATGATAAATTTGAAATATCAAATTCACTTATGCTCAACGTAAGATAATCGGTAGTTGGGTTGGGAAATGCTGTAACCAAAAGGTTTATACCTTTGGCTTCTTCAATCCCTGTTACTACCGAAATTTCGTAGGGTTGTTGTACGCCTTCCGCTACAACACCATTTGTGCCGGTATAGGTTTGGTACGCAACTTGTCCAACGGAATAGCTTACCGAGCCTCCGCTGCCCGAAGCATTGCCGCCTGTGCCGTTAATGCTTTCTTGTGCCTGTAATCCTGTCAGTACAAGACCTATCAAGATAATCGCACTTAATTGTAATCGTTTGTGTCGCATTTTTGTCCTCCGTTCTTAATTTTTAGTAGTGAATTAAATTAACTGTTTAATCTGTGTCACTGTCTTCTCTTTCAGTGAACGCCAAAGGGTATCACTATGTGTATACCCGAATGGGTTACACATAATGCGTGTTGGCACCAGTTTTTCTTTTAGGGACCGCAACATCCAAGTTCAAATTCCAGTCTACTATTAAACACTTGTAATATAATGCAATAATCTGTCATTCCTGAGTCGTCATCATTTACGATTATTTGAGCGTTTCTGTCATAATATTTGTAAACGCTGTCATGTATAGTCTTTGCATAACCACTATAATCATTAGAAAGTCGTCCACGCATTGCAACATTTTTCCCTTCCTTGCCTTCTGTTGGATAAAAACATTTAAAATGAGTTGGGTTGTAGTTTATGATTGCAAAACAAGAGATTTTTTCAAGTCGTTTTTTGTCTTGCAGCTTAGGTATTCTTTTAAAGTCCTTTTTATTAATTGCCAATTTGAAAGTTGGCTCGTATTGAATGCCACCGTCATTTTCGCACCAAAATTCAGATATGCAGTTTGTCACACTATCTAATGTTTTTATTTCCCCTTTTTCGTCAAAAAGAATAATTGTCTGCGGGGGCAAGTCAATTGATATGCCTTTATAATAGTTTGAAGTGTCGCGAGGCAATAAACTGTCAGGCAAAGTGAAATTTGGAAACCTAATTGTTATGGAATAATTGTCAGCAATGACTGTGTCTAAGTAAGCAATACCGATGCTATTTTCTGGAAATAACTGTTGTGTGGACAATTTTATCGTCTGTTTAGAGTCAACAGATTTAAAACCAGTTTGAAAATTACAGGCAGAAAGTCCGATGAAAATGATTGCAAGAATTAAAGGTTTCATTTTCGTTATAAAATTGGTGCTAACCGATATATTTACAACTCCTTTTTTAGAATGTGTAACTGATTGTTCATACGTCCAATTTAGCTGACTTGATTTTTATTTCTTGAGGCTTGTAAACAAGGGAGTTAAATATGATGAAGAAATATGCATATTACACATACATTAGCTTGAAAGTTTACGGCTTTTAGAGGTGTTAAACTTTTATTTGAAAATTTTTTCAAATGTATGAAAATATTTAATACAAAGAATCAAAGTATTTAACTTTTTTCTAAAATATTTAATACTGAGTCCACTCCGAAAAGTCGGAGCACTTATTAATCCCTGTAAATTGGTTAACCGCCAACAGATATTCTGTTATTTTGCCGGCCAACTGGCATAATTTGTTTCGCAAAAAGGTTACCATGCGAACCTTCATTCAAGGCATGATTTTTCATTCGGATAGGGGTGTTCAATATGCCAGCAAACAAACGATCATTTGCTGGAATTTTTGAAAGCTTGCCAAAGCATGAGTCGTAAAGGTAATTGTTGGGATAATGCCGTGGCTGAGAGCTTTTTCAAAACACTCAAATCTGAACTGGTTTATGGAACTAAACATAGACCCAAAGAAGAAATGAGCTTGTATGTTTTTGAATACATTGAATCTTGGCACAATCATAAAAGAAGGTTTTCGTCTTTTGGCTTTCGAACTATTGATGAATTCTAGGAACTGTATAGAGTTAAAAATGATTTAATTAAAAATGTTGCTTAACTTTGTGTCTCAAATAAGTTTGCAGAACCTCTGGAGAATGAAGCTATTTTATGAAACATATTGCCAAGACCAATTTCTCGCACCACTGGTGAGAGAAATTCGTTAGTCAAACAATTTGCTAATTCTATCGTGAACAAAAGATAGAAACGAAAAGGAATTTTACATTCGTTTAACTATCAAGGAAAACTATTCAAAACGAGAATTTGAAAGACAACTTGAAAGTGGTTTTTATGAACGTACTATTTGAAATACCTAAAAAAAAATTACAGTAAGAGAAATTGAGTATTTCTGAACAAATACATTTAGGAGTTTAAAAACCTCAAAAAAACGTAGAAAAAATCAGGTTGACATTTGGTGGACAAAAATAAGCCAATAAAAAAAGCTATTCCCTGAAAATCAAGAGAGTAGCTTCAATATGTGTGACCCCGGTGGGGTTCGAACCCACGACCCACAGATTAAGAGTCTGTTGCTCTACCAGCTGAGCTACGGAGTCAAAAGAAGATGAGTGAATTTTAGGGAAACATTCACTCATCTCTTGTTTGCGGTGCAAAGGTAAAAATTTTTTTGAATTTTATTCTTTTATCAACTTGATAAATCGCGATTTTTCATCATTCCAAACTTTTATCAAATAAATACCTTTGGGATGTGCACGCAGGTCAATTTCACTTTCACGTTCGATTGGTGTGTTGACATACTGCGTTTTGCCTGTGACTTCCATCAAAATTAGTTTTGTTTTTCCAACTGCTTCCTGAGGAATTCGGATGTGAATTTTATCATGCACGGGGTTTGGGAAACAGACATAATCTGGATCATTTATTGAATTGTATCCTGAATGCGACTCCTTTTTTACCGTAAATTCAAAGGCTTCTCCCGCCCCACAGTCGTTGACTGCATGTACTGAAACAATTCCAGAAACGAAACTCTCATCGACTACCGCCTCAATGCTGTTTGTCGAACTGTTGCCGGTCATACCTGCTGGCAAAACCCAGACATAGTGAAGGGCATTTTGGACTTCATTAACGGTTAAAAGTGACACATAACTAAATTCACCCAACAAAGTATCTCCCCACACAACATCCGGTTTTCCGGGAACATCTTTGCGTGTCAGACCGCTGCGGGCAAAGTCATTAACAACCGGATCACCTTCGTTCATCCGGATATGATGAAGCAGAAAATCAGTCCAATCATAAATGCTGAATTTTTCTTTCAGATTAAAATTAAAATGAACGACTGTACCTGTCTGCGAAATAGCAGATGCTCCTGACCCGGCATACAGAATCTTACCCGATTGATCATTGACCAATTGCAACCAGCCTGTAGGGACAATGTTGTCGTACGACAAACCGGAAAATGTCATCCAAGCCGTATCATATTGTAGCTCAAATTCAATTGAGAATATGTCGGTTGCATCTTCATTTAAATAGTCAATAATTAAAGGTATTCGTAACTGACCGTCGCCTACGCAAATTGTCTCGTCAGGCAGCATCACCCTTGTATCGAGCATGAAATAGTAATCAGTAAATCCTTTAGATCCGGTCGAGTCGGTGGCGAAAACACGGGTTTTACCACCTTTTACTGCTTTGAGTAAACCTGATGAGGAGATTTCGGCAACATCGGGGTGACTAACACTCCAGTTGACTGGCGGCGTGAATTCACCAAAGACCTCCATTTGCAAGGTGTCGCCAACCAACATTTCTCCCATGATGGGGTAGACGTAGAGTTGACCAAATTGCTTGGTTGTAAAGTATCCGTCTTCAAATGCCACTTGGATGTTCTCATTGAAAATGATTGCTGAAAATGATAGCGGCGTTGAATAAATTGCTGCATCGTTGACCGTAAAACGGATGTAAAGCAAAACACCTGCACCCTGTAATGTCCCCGTTGTTGCAAATGCAATTTTCACTCCTGCTCCGTTGGTGTTCATTACAACCTGACTGTTGCTCAGCAAAGTGCTTTCATTTACCAATGATGTTGCATGTAAGAGTGATGTGTTGTAATGGAGTTCGAAACTACCTGAACTAATTTGACTTGCTGTTACATCGGTGATGTAAACGGGAATGTCAATCGTGTTATTTTTCCACTGTGTCAGATTGCCCGGAATAGATAGTTTAAACGGATGTATGGTGAAATTCATCAGTGAATCCTTGATTCCCATAGCATCTTTTGCATAAACCTGGATGATACCCGAATCCAATGCTTTCAGCATGCCGCTGGATGATATTGCTGCCTTATTGGGGTCTGATACCGACCAACTGTAAGGTTCATTGCCTCCCCACACCCAGAGTTGCAGGGAATCGCCAACTGCCATGCTGGTTTTATCGCTGTAGATATGGATAGCAGGCGGATTATCAATGTTAATCCACCCGTTATCGAAAGCTAAAACTGGTGTACCTTCGTTCAGATAATTGCTTTGTTTGCCGGTGAAAATTAATTCGCAACCACCGGTATTGAGCACTTTGAACCTGATGATGATAAAAATACCGCTTCCGGAAAGGTAACCGGTACCGGCAGCACCTATCGTGATCATCCCTTGCTGGGTTGTATTCACGACTGGTGTGCCAAGTGCGCTACATACCGTTTGATCTGTGATGACTCCCAGTGCCTGCATTTTATTTGCATCAAACAAAAGCTGCAAACTGTAAGCAGAAACCTGAAAGGTGCTTAACTCTTCATCCACATAGACAGGGATGTCGATGATAGCGCCTTTGAAAGCAAGGGTGTCGTTTATTGTCAATGTTACGGCATATACGTTATTCCGGAAACACATGAAAATCATCAGGATACAAATTGTTATGATGTGTTTTTTCATGGCGGTAATTTATTATTTAGTGACTTGAAATTTAAGTGAATAGCTGTTTTCGTCACTCCTCATCCTCAGGATGTATGTGCCAGGAGCCAAGTCTTCATCTTTGATCCTCCGGATGTGCGTTCCGGCTGGTGCGAATTCGTTCAGGAAGCTCCTCACTTTTTGTCCGGTCAGGTTGTAGAGGTCAATTTTAATTACCCCTTCTTTTTCGGTTGTAAAAGTCAGTAATGCTTCTGTGACAAATGGATTTGGCATCAGCTTGTTGATTCCGGTTTTACCTATGTCCGGATTATCAATGCTTGCATTTACCTTGATGATGTTGATGATTCCGTTTTCCGCCAGATACAGATAATCTTGTTCATCCAGCAAGAATTTTTCAAATTTGAGTTCTGTCGTTGCTGAAATGGGTGAGACAATATTAAACTGCATGGTAGCCGGAATGATTGCGCCACTGAAACCTTTTGTATCGGCCATGCTGATGTACGCAAAACCGCTCAAATTGTCAAAATTAGTTTCCATCAACATGTTTTGTACGTTTTGCGTGATGCTAATCATTTGTAAGCGTTCCGGATTGAAGCGGATACGGATGTCTGAACTGTAGTTTGTTACAGGACTATTCAGGTGTATCGGAATCTGTACGGTTGTTTCGCCATCATAAGTTGTCACGCTTTCCAGATAGATAGCTGGTGAAACTGTTGCTACTTCAGCCTGTCGGACTTTATGCACCGGGAAGGTGTTTTCCAAGCCCACCACATATTGCAGAACCAACGAAGCGTCTAAAGCTGAAATATCGCCATTGTTGCTGACATCAGCCACATCTTTCTGCAGGTCATTCAACGTGATTAATTCAACTGCGTGTTTCAGAATCAAAGAAGCATCGTATGCTTGTATCAAACCATTCAGACTGACATCGCCCATCACCGGGTTGACAGCTCCTGCATTGCGCCAGGGGATATAATTTACTGCTGTGGTGATTTGTTCCTGTTCGCCTGCATTTTCTGCTTCTTCATCTGTCACGACTGGTCCTGCGTTACTTCCCCACCAGCAATTGGCTGCAACAACTTCGAAGGATTTATCCGCGTTTTTTAATCCGTAGAAGGTGTTGCTGCTGAAATCACAATTGCTTATGACAGGATTGGATGCACCTTGAAGTATTATTCCATGGTTGTTGTGATTGAAATTGCAATTGTCGATGACCGGTGATGCGCTGAATAATGAGATACCTTGATCGGCAAAGCGGAAATGACAGTTTTTTAATTCGCAAAGTGGATCCAAAGATTCATCAGCGATGTGGATGCCTCCCCAGCGATAATTACCAGGATTTGTTGCGTTACCATCGGCGTTGGAATCTCCTCCGTAGAAATCATCGGCAATGCTGGTAAAGACAATGATTGAATCAGGGGAGCTGCCACCAACTGCTCTGAGTCCGCGTTTGACCGTCATGCCTTGTTCCATCCACCAGTCTTTTCGACCAAATTTGCAGATTACACCCGGAGCAATGTCAAGCGATGCACTCGTGCCAATTTCGTAGTCTTCGAAGTAATATGGGATATTAGCTTTTCCTCCGAAATTCCTTTTTGGTAGTGTCACTTCCTGTGTGAGTATTTCGTCACGGACTTTGATGACCTTGTAAGTCGTTCCGGAAATAGCATTATCAACTGTTGATTGAGGATATGCTACCAAGGAAATCTGCATGGGATAATGCCTGAGGTTGTGGAATGTACAACTGTCGATTACCGGACTCGAAACTCCGTTCATATCTACACCACAATGTAGTTTTTCAAAACGGTTGTTGTTGATTTTAGGTGATGCACACAGGGTGCTGATTCCCACGTCGCCGTACCTGAATATTGCTCCATGGATGTTACTCAGGTCATTGCTGACATCATTGAAACTAATCCATGTTCCACTCCACTCATTGTAATTCTCATTGGGTGAGCTTGCAGTGCCGTTTAATTCAGTATCCATCGGGTTTCCGTAAGCATCATCAGTTAAATGTGTAAAAACAACAGGATTGCTTGTAGTTCCGTTGATGATTAATTCGCCGTTCACATTAAACCCGTTTGCCATGTTATAGGATGGTCTATGATAATACCCTCCGGAGATGATGCTTTCTTTTGATTTGAATACAACTCCTTCAGGAATGGTGATGGTTGTGCCCGAGTTGATGGTTGATGGTCCTTCCATGAGGTAGGTGATGTTGTCGTATCCGGCAAAACTCCTGATGGGTACTGTATCCGATTGGGAATATGTTTCCGGTATAACGGTTAGTGCCATAAAACCGACATTCAAGGCACTGCAGTTATTGAATGCAGGGTAAGAGAACAAACTCAGTTCGACAGGACTGTAATTCAGGTTGTAGAACTGACAATTGTTGAAGACCGGATTTGAATTGCCAATAACAGTTGTGCCAAAATAATTACACAATTGAATGCTTGTGTTGTTGATACTTGCATGTGCATTCTCAGTTCGGATACCGGTGCCTGCGTATTTAATTTCGCAATGGTCCAGAACATTGATGGTGTCGGAGACTGTGGTGTTGTTGGCAAAATATATACCTCCCGGAGGAAGAATCCAGTAGCCGTACCAATGTGAAATACCATTTCCCCAATCACCTCTCTCGGGTGCGGTTGAATTGCCGTTGTTGTTCGAGTCACCTCCTTTGGAGTCGTCTTTGAACGAAGTGAAGTGTATTTTCTGCTCAGGAGTTCCAACCGCCATCAAGTTGCCTTCTACCCTGATGTAGGAGCTTTCTGATCTGAACTTAATCACCACTCCCGGATTGATGGTCAGTTTACCGCTGCTGTGTATTTTCAGGTTGTCGATGATGTAAGCAATATTCTCAATACCAGCGATACTTCTTGGTGTCAGCAACGCACCTCCGATTAAATCTTCATTGATGATTTTAATTGCATTGCTGAAATTGGATACAAAGCTCATATTGCTGAATGAAGGATCAGAGGTTAGCGAAAGTGCAATCGGGTCTAAGGATGAATTTTGTATTACTACAGCATTAAAAGTCGGATTTGAATTTCCATTACAGAAAATACCATAACTGCGGGAGTTTGTAGTTGTCGAATTCGAAATGCTTCCTCCTGCATTTTCAAAATGCAGCATGCCTTGTTCTTCACCGCCACCACCAAATTTCAGTTGCGTGTAGTTGAATGTGTTGAATGCGTCATCGGCTGCTGAGGTGAATTTGATGAAACTCCAGTCGCCTGCTGCCGGACTACTGGCATTGCCATCGCCGTTCGTATCAAGTGGGTTCCCCACATTATCATCTTTAATAGAACTGATAATCACATTTTCAGAAACTGTCCCCGATGATTTAAGTCCACCATGAACATAAATGCGCTGACCGTTCATCCAATACCAATAATTACCATAATAATCATGGTACCCGGCAGTCTTGATGACTACACCCGGATCGATGGTAATGTACGCTCCCTGATTGATAATCATGTCGTTGAGCAAAACATAAGTGATGTTGTTATATCCTGCCATGTTTCTTTTTTGGATATTTCCATTCAGAAAAACATTGCCGCCTATCAATCCAATAGCCCTCCAGCCCACATTGATAAACTCAATGTCAGTGATAACGGGATTAGCAGTGCCCGAAATATTAATCGGTGTGTATGAAATATTAACCATCTGGCAATTGCTAAT
>JAUSNQ010000019.1 GCA_030655595.1 Paludibacter sp. | reverse complement strand
TTTAGCATGCATTTTTTTCTGGTTTTTTTTTGCGCCTATCGTAGGCAAGATAAAAATTAGCATAAAAACGCCCATAACGATGAGCGCTGTAAATATTGATACTGCATCCATTATATTTAATTTAGTGATGAATAAATAAATCCTGGTCTTGTAAAGATTACACGACCTTGAAAGTGCGAGAGATATATCGCTTCACAAAAAATAGAATGGAGATTACCAAAAATAATGAAAAGGAAAAATTCCGTCAGCTTTTCGGAAGTTAATCAGAAAACCTTTTGAAATAAGGGTGTACTGTAAATACCTGCATGCGATATCTTGTTGAAAAACCTTTGCTTCGGCACTAAACTCGCTGAAATCCTTTTTATTAGTCAACGATTCTGCACCTTGAGCAGGTACGGCCAGACCTTGAGGTCGGGTAAGAAAATGAGAATATCCGGGGACATACGAAGTGATTACACCCTGATTATTTGTAGAAGTATGACTCCTCAAAAATCCAGCGCGAACTGATGCATTCATGGCCACACCTACTGTGATACAGTAAATCGTAGCGACCAAGCTTAGTACGAAAATTCTAACCGTGTTATTCACGGCACAAAGATAACTATTTATAGCTATTTCCTATACCCTGAAGATTGCACTTGTCATTTAATTTATGCTAAGAAATTATGTTTATACCACACATTCATACTTTCAATTTTTCCCGAGATTTGGGTATTGCGTGTCAGCGTTCCTGCATATTGATAACCAGCATCATAAAATGTTTTGTTCATTGCTATTGAATGCAAACGGGCGATGGTATAAAAAGTCAGGAAACCTTCATTAGTCAATTCCTGCTCCATAAATGACAATAAAATAGAAGCAAATCCTTTTCCTCTGTAAGCCGGAATAACCGCAAAATCAGTCATTTCAGCATTTTTATGGTCATTGCAACATTCAGCCGAACTAATCGCAACCAATTGTTCATCATCATAAATTCCAAAATAGCGTGTTCCGTCTTTTTGCATGCTTTTCACAATAAAAGCAGGATCAAAAATGGGAAATGGATAAGAATCAAACACTTGTTTAAATACGTCCACCATAGACGAAGCATCAGCCGCGCCAAGGGGTTTCAGTAAAAAGTCCGGATCAATTTGCGTTGTTTTACTTACTGGTGCCTGAAGTAAGAGTTTCTGAAAATTTTCAAGTGCATCCTCCTCAGGCAGCCTGCGTTCATCACTCAAATACTTCGTTAAAAACAGCGCATCCTCTTTTCCGTCATAAAAACATGGAACAGATGCCTCAATGCCATACCCGGATTTTAAAAAATCTGGTCCGTATTTAGCGGGCACTTTGGCAAATAATTTCGTATACGTATTTGCTTGTGCCAAATCATCCATGTAGTTGATAATTTGTGGAAAATCATCCGGATGCAGCGACATCAAATAAACACGGCTACTCTCGGCATCATGCGATACATGCGATTTTATTTGTAAGCTATCACCTTTCATTCAACTTTTTCATCAATTTCACTTTCATCACCACGCCTTTCATACCGTTCATTATTTGCAGGAACTAATGAAATCGTATCATCATAATCAGCTAATAGCCGCTCGATTCCAATTGCATCTATCTCCTCTCCTTCATTTAATTCCAATTCCAGATTACAATTTTTACAATCCCGATCACACAAATTCTGTTCGTATTTATCCGGTTCCTGATAAGATGTAATCACCCCTTCGTAATTGCGTAAAATAACCTTGTTGGTACTCCAGGAAATGATGTAGTTCGGCATCAGCGGAATTTTTCCACCACCACCTGGTGCATCTACCACATAGGTAGGCACTGCAAAACCACTGGTATGACCAATGAGACTTTCCATAATCTCAATTCCTTTACCGATAGGTGTACGGAAATGCGAGAGTCCTTCAGAAAGGTCGCATTGATACAAATAATAAGGTCTTACTCTGTTCATAACCAGCTTATGAACGAGCTCTTTCATGATACGTGGACAATCATTGACATCAGCTAAAAGCACAGATTGATTTCCCAAAGGAATACCGGCATTTGCTAATTTGGCAAGAGACTCTTTTGCAGAAGCTGTTATTTCACGCGGATGATTAAAATGGGTATTCACCCAAATCGGGTGATGTTTTGCAAGTACATTGACTAGATTATCTGTAATGCGATACGGTAACACCACAGGAGTTCTTGTCCCGATTCTGATTACCTGTACATGAGGTATTGCCCGGATTTCGGTCAAAATCCAATCAAGATATTCATCCGACAACAAGAATGGGTCGCCACCCGAAAGCAAAACGTCACGTATTTGCGGCGTGTTCTTGATGTACTCAATTCCTTCTTTGATCTGACTTCTGCCTGGAATTGAATCTACATCACCCACTTTTCGTTTACGGGTGCAATGGCGACAATACATGGCGCAAACGTTGCTAACGAGAAACAGAACACGATCAGGATAGCGGTGCGTAATTCCGGGAACTGGACTATCGTGTTCTTCCGACAAAGGATCACCCATTTCACTGGCTGAGACGATCAATTCGCGATTATCCAGAAATGATTGCTTGTAAACAGGATCGTTTTTGTAATTTTCTCTTTTGATAAGAGACAAATAATAGGGGGTTATGGACAAAGGGAATCTGTCCTGAGTTGCCTTAAATGCTTCTTTTTCTTCAATTGTAAATTTGATACCGGTTAGGTATTCAAAAGCATCAACCGTTTTAATGGCATGTTTGACTTGCCATTTCCAATCTTTCCAATTCTTTATGTCTGATTCAACTTCAATTTTCTTAGATATTTTTTCCTGATATTTTGTAAATATTTCTTCCATGCTAATTTTATTCCTTTGTATTCTTTTCAATTATCTTACTCGATATCTCATCCAAGCAAGGTTCTTTAACGTGGTGCACAACCCTTTGAGGGAATGGGATTTCAATGCCTTCTCTATCGAACGCCATTTTTAATCTTTTGCGAAATTCACCTGCAACCTCCCATTGTTTTAATACTTGTGTATCTCCCAACATTTTAATCACGATTGCTGAATCTGCAAAATCATCAACCCTGACAAATTGAATTGGTTTGATAATAGAGTTTTTAAAATCCGGATCTTCGGCCAACTCCATGCCCACCTGATTAACTACCTTGATTACATGTTCCAGATTTGAACTGTAAGATATTCCCAGATTCATATTGACACGCGAAAAATCTTTGGTAAGATTCGCTACAGTTTTAATTTCACCATGTGGTATATGATGAACGGTTCCATTCAAGTCTCTCAGCGTTGTTTTCCTCAGGGTAATCGCTTCCACCAATCCGCCAGTACCGTTAATATTAATAACATCACCAATTCGATACTGATTTTCCATGATGATAAACAGGCCAGTGATTACATCACGTATCAAATATTGTCCCCCGAAACCAAACGCCAGACCCACAATACCTGCAGCTGCCAGAATTGGACCAATCTGCATACCGAATTCACCAAGAATCATCAAAGAGGCAACAAGAAACAACAGCGTCTTTAGGGTGACTGTAAAAATATTGATGAGCGTATTTTCTCTTTTTTCCTCAGCTTCTTTTGAAGAGAAACCATCACTTCTTACTGCTATGCGGATTGTTCTTTCAATTACTTTGTATAAAATTTTATTTAAAACAAAAGCACCAGCAGCAATAAATACAATTTTAAGTCCGTGAGATAATAACCATGGGAGTAAATACTCAGACCATTTGAGAAATTGTTCTTTCATTTGATTAAAATTTAGCGAATTTGTTGAATGATTAGGTATTTGATGCTGTTTTTTATTCGGGATTCCGACAAATTTAGCAATCAATTTTGAATGACAAAAATGAATACACCATAGAATATCAGATTATTACGAGTTTTACTTAGAATATCAAGTCATCAGAATCGGAACTCATTGTCTTATGATTCAAAACAATAGAAAAATTAACCAAATTGGATAATTTGAGAAAAAGAGATAAAAAACAACTAAAAAATAATAATCTTTTTTAACATTCCAGCACGATATGTTAATGGATTTATCATGGTTTTGCTTTCCAGATTTTATCTGAAGTATATGGGAATTTATCTATTCTACTTCGTTTGATGTTTGAACCCCATTCTCCACATCGGTTAAATTAGCCAGTGTCGTCCTGGCAATCTGTCCCAAAGCTTCTTTGGTGAAAAATGCCTGATGGGCAGTGATGAGCACATTCGGAAAAGTCATCAGTCTCGATATTTCATCATCTTGTATAATGCTATCCGACAAATCATTAAAGAATAAATTTTCCTCTTCTTCATACACATCAATTCCCAGATAACCAAGTTTGGCTTTTTTGAGCGCTGTAATGGCATCTTTGGTATGAATCAGTGCTCCTCTGCTGGTATTGATTAACATCACTCCGGTTTTCATCAGCGAAAATGCTTCGGTATCAATCAAATGGTGAGTTTCAGGAGTTAACGGACAATGAAGCGAAATCACATCAGACACTTTCATAATTTCCTCAAACGGCAAATAGCGAACTCCGTTTTCTTTCAGGGAATCCGACTCAAAAACATCATAGGCCAAGACTTTACAACCAAATCCCAGCATGATTTTGCAAAAGGCCTGACCAATTTTACCGGCACCAATGACTCCTATCGTTTTTTCGTAGAGGTCAAATCCCGTCAATTTTTCCAATGAAAAATTATTCTCCCGCACACGATTATAGGCTTTATGCGTTTTACGGTTCAATGTCATTATCAATGCAACAGCATGTTCTGCTACTGCCTGAGGTGAATAGGAAGGCACCCTGACCACTTTGATATTGTAATTCGCCGCAGCTTTTAAGTCTACATTGTTGAAACCTGCACAACGCAAAGCAATCAATTTGACCCCGTTGCTCGACAGTTGTTCGACTGTTGGCTGATCAATCTTATCGTTCACAAAAACGCACACAGCATCATAACCTTTGGTTAAATTGACTGTATCTTTATTTAACGGAGCTACAAAATAGACCAGTTGATGATTTTCGGGACTGTTAAACCGATCGAGAAATTCTTTGTCGTATGATTTGGTGTTAAAAACGGCTACTTTCATGATATATATACTATTAAGTCATTTATTTACTGCCATTTTTCATCCAAATGATTTATTTGAAGTTGATTTAGCAAGTGACTATCTACTAAACAATATACCGAACTGAAAAGTTGGGTTGTAAAATGAATTACCATTAAATTCACCCATCAGACAAATTGTTTGTGCGGTAACATATAACCTTTTTGTTAACGCATAATCAAGACTAAAAATTGGAGAATAAACGACCGTCGCCGACTTGTACAAATTGGCATCCGTTAGTATATTATCATCCTGACTTTCAACATGCAAATTTCGAAAAGTCCCCATACCCACAAATGCAGAAGCGGTATAACGAAACCTGCCCGTCTTATGACTCAGTCCGATAAATGGTCCGCCATAACCCAGATTCAGGTAAGAATTCTGTGAATTGGATGTCATGTAGCCGGTTTTTTGACTCCCACCATAAACTCCTGCAGTAAAATATTCGCAAAAATACATCCGCAAGATGCCTCCGATTGAAAAACTCACATCCCTGATGTCCTGGTGTTCGTTGGCAGTCATGGTAAACCCCGGCTGCAGAATCAACATCCCACCGCTGTACAAAGTGCTTGACTCATCTTGCGAATAACAAACGCTAAACAACGAAAAGAAAAATACAAATCCAATCAATAAATGCTTCATGCTACTCTTTTCGCGTTGATAAACCTTTCCCTTTTTCTCCCAAATAGATAGCAATCAAGACTACATCTTCCGTCCCACGATTGATACCATTGTGATAAGTTTCCATCACTTCTGCTATCGATGCGTTTTCGCCGAACTGAACCGATTTGTTATTTTCCAATTCAACAGTCAGTTCCCCATTCAGGACATAAGCAAAAACAGGGTAAGCGTGCTTGTGCCAGCCGGTTGATTTGCCAGGAGGAATTGTGATTTTCGACATGGTTACTTCGGCGTTTTGCACCTGCGGATAAACAATTTTTTGTCCGATAGTCGTGGTATCAGTCTTTAAGACTTGTTCTATGACAATCTCATTTTTGTATTGAGCACCCGCAGTAAAAAAGACAAAATAAGCAAGGATGAGGAAAGCTATTTTCTTCATGATAATTTACTAAATGATTATTGATAAAAGCCTTTATTGACTAAATACTATATTTTTTTGATTCTCAAACTTCAATTTCAGCAACAATTACGACATAATTCTTTCCGTATTTTTTGGCGCATTTGGGACAGGTAGTGTACCACATATACATCTTTTTCATCACCAGTTCCTTTGATTTCAGGACAGTTTCAAATTCCGCACACCATTTTCCGGTATCCTGAAAAGGTCCTTCATAAACTTTGCTGAAAAACTTACCGCTTAGGGTTATATGCTCAGCACCAGGAATCTCTTTATCAACAGCAAGATACAAATCCATATTCCATTTCGAAGTATGATCCGAAAGGCAAAGTCCGTCTTGAAATACCGCTCCGGCTTTTGTCACTTTCGCATCCGCTTTTGTCATCACACGACCAAAATTAATCGGCATGTGAAGAAAAGTACGCACATGTTCTTTGATAAATTGCTTGTTCTCCCAGATAAACAACTTGTCTTCCCATAAAGCTGGATCAAGTCGGGGACAACAAATTGCTTCGTTTTCAGATGTTGTTGTCATAATAAACTCCTTTTTAAAAAAAACAATGAATAAATAACACAATATTTTGAAAAAATGATTATCCGCAAAGTATTCTAAACTGCTATTCTTTCCGCCAATAATGTCTTATGAGCACCGTCAACCATACTACATGAACAAGCAATGCCCATCCGTAAATTAGCATAGCATGGGGTGATTTAACAACCATTGTAATCCAATATGGCGGAAAAAACCAGGACAACACGGTTAGCCATCTGAGCGCAAGCAAGTCGGTAAAAGCGAACAGACTTAATGAATTAATTGCTTTTGCAAAGGTAAGCCCTTTCACTTTATCATCAGCACAAGTATAGATGAGCAATCCGATGATGATCGCATAATTTGCTGACAACAAAGATATAAATATCACCGTAAAGAATGGCAATACCATAATATTCAGCACGTAATAACTGAGAATCGCATAAAAAACTGACAAGATAGCTGCAAACAACAACCTGTTAAATAAATATCCTGCTCTTCCCAGGGGAGTTACAGACATCAATTCTGCAATTTTCCCATCTCGTTCATCCATCATCATAAATCCGGTCACAATTCCCAGTATAGCTCCACTCATCATCACAACAAAAACCAATACATAATGCAAATAGGGTGAAACATCAAATTCTGTACGAGTAACCATCAATGGAATCAGGAATAACATCATCAATTTAAACACAATGATCAACAACAAGGGGGCAACCATCAAAATAGCCATGATGGGGTCACGAATGATTTGTTTGAAATCGTTTTTTAAATGAATGAATTGTAACATAAGGCCTAATCCTGAAAAATAATTTTGTTTTCAAAAACACGTATTGTCCATCGCAAAAACAAATAATTCATGCCCACTAAATACACGACCAATCCAATCGCCTCAAACCAGGGAATTCCCAGATAAGCCCCCAACATCAGTCGTAGAGCCGCCACACTGGGGACAAGGGTAAATAACCATGAATATGGAAAACCAATCAAAGCAAAACAGGGTAAAACAAAAAGCAGCATGTATGGAATGGTTTTTATCATGTATTGATTGACAGTCTGACAGCCGGCATTAATCATAATACCGCACATGGTAAAAATCCCGGATGTCAGTACCGTTGATAAGAATAACAATAACCAGTTAACATCTTCATAATGACTGAAACCTGTTATGGCAAAAGCAACCAACACCGAAACAAATGCCAGAGAGATAACTTTTGAAAGGATATACTCCATCGTTCTTAAAGGTGAGACCACCAACACCGACAACACGCCCTGCACTTTTTCCAACATCACAATTCCGCCGATGAAAAACAAGCCCAGTACCGAAGGATCGGAGAAAACCACTAAAGGAAGAGCGATGGATAATATATTTTGTGGCAAAAACGACAGGATAATCAGGTACATAATTGTTATCATGACATACACAAGATAAAAACCTTGTTTCATCTGAAAACGCATATCCGCCCAAACTGCATGCAGCAATCTCATAGCAGCTTCCTCCCTGTTAATTTGATAAAAATATCTTCGAGTGTAGCCTCGCAACTGTGTATGGTTCTGATGTCAGTTGTTTTTAACACATCAGTAAACGCTTTATTTTCGCCAAGATGATGTATTTCGAATTCTTCTTCCAACAGCTTACCTTCATGCTGATATTCCACTTTTACCGTCCGCTTCCCATGCTCGATCATTAAATCTTTGGGCGAGCCAGTTACCACAATTTGTCCGTCGACTAAGAAAGCTACCCTGTCGCACAACTGTTCGGCAACAGTCATATTATGTGTTGTGAGAAAAACCGTTTTACCTTTTGCTTTTTGTTCCAGAATGATATCTTTGATGATATGGGCATTCACAGGATCAAGTCCTGATGTCGGTTCATCAAAAAACATCAGGTCAGGCTGATGCATGATGGAGCGAATAAAATTCAACCGCATTTT
>JAUSNQ010000010.1 GCA_030655595.1 Paludibacter sp. | reverse complement strand
TTTAATATTATGCTGGTTTAGAAATTTAAATTCTAATTGAATTTTGTTCTATTTTATCCCTAATTTCTTTTTAACCAATGGCGTAACATCGACAGCTTTCGGAGAATGATAAGCGATTGATTGCGTGCTTAGATCAAAGATGTAGGTGTAATTGTTTTCAGCACCAACTTCTGCTGTGGCTTTCATGATTTTATCACGCAAAACACTAATCAATTCCATTTGTTTGCGTTGAAGTTCCTCGTTGGCAGTTTGTTGAAATGTGCCAATTCTTTTTTCAATGTCAACAATTTCACCCTGACGTCTTGTTTTAATTGATTCTGCCATGGTTGCCAAATTGTCCTGGTATTCTTTTGCTTTTGCATAGTATTCCTCGTACATTTTATCCAATTCTTTTTTGTACTGTTCGTTGAGGTCTGCGATGGTTTTTTCGATTTCCGACAATTCAGGCATCACCTGAAAAATTTCCTGAACATTAATATAAGCAAGTTTGTCTTGAGCAATCATGCTAATCGGCAATGCTAAAAGCATTATTAATACAATTTTTTTATTCATTTTCTGTAAATTTATTTGAATCCTTAATTTTTAATGTGTGCAAAAATAATATATTATTTCGAATATCCCAATTTTTTAAGTACCTCATCACTGATGTCAATTTTTGGAGACGCGAAGATAACGCTCATCGCAGAACTTTTATCGAAAATCAGGCTGTAATCTTTTTCTCTGCTTAATTCCTGAATTACATTATAGATCTCATCCTGAATTGGTTTCATGAGGCTTTGACGTTTTTTAAACAGCTCACCTTCCTGACCAAAATAGTTTCTTTTAATTTCCTGAGCTTCTTTTTCTTTGGCGATAATTTCTTCTTCTCTTTGAACTTTCATCTCATCTGAAAGAAAAACCAATTCTGTTTGATAATTTTTGTACAGATTTTGGACTTCCTGCATTTTAACTTCAACTTCTGATTGCCATTTTTTGGAGATAATATTCAACTGTTCATTGGCAGTTTCATAGGATGGTATATTTTTCAAAATATAATCCATATCGACCATTGCAAATTTCTGTGCATGTGCTGAGAAAATCATTCCCATCAAAATGCCAAAAACTAAAATGTATTTTCTCATATGAATAACTGTTTTAATTGGGTTAATAACTTTATGTTCTTAATTGCCGGGTTCTCATTAATCAAATATCCTGCCACAATCTTATAGTTCTTGTCCCAAAACAAAGTGGAACTGACTTCCACTGACTGCACCCGATGTGTTTTTATCGAATCCATAACCCCAGTCAATACCCATCATACCAAACATCGGTAGAAAGATACGTACACCAATACCCGCTGCTCTCTTTAAATTGAAAGGATTGTAGTCGGTCATTTTATTGAAACTGTTTCCCGCTTCAAGGAAACTCAGCACATAAATAGTTGCCGATTGCTCGAGTGATAAAGGATATCTTAATTCCATGGTGAACTTATTGTAAAGATATCCGATTCTGGTATTCCGTTCGTAATCGTAGGGTACCAGGGATCCACTTTCGTAGCCTCTCATGGCTATGTATTCGGTACCATAGCTTGTGTATGCCGACATGCCATCACCTCCCATATAATAGGTTTCATAGGGTGAACGGGCATTTACATTGTAATGGCCTAAATATCCAAACATAACACGTGTCATCAAAATTAGTTTTTCATCGATAGTAAGGGGTGTGAAAGTCTTTCCACTCGCGGTCCACTTGTGGTATTCAATGAATTTGTAACGTTCCTGATCTGTCATATCAGTTGATGTGTAGTCTTTTCCATTCATGAGCGAATAAGGAGGTGTAATTTTCATCCCCAGACTAAATGCAGAGCCACGTCGGGTATAAATTGGATTGAAAATTGAATTTCGGCTGAATGTTAGATTCAAACTGAAATTATTGAAATTTCCATCTGAAAGAGGCGGTAAATATGCCCAATTGCTCAACATAAATCTTTGTAGAGAAAGTTCTCCATAAAATGAGAAATAATCGTCGGGCCAACTCAGTCTTTTTCCGTATCCGATGGATGCACCCAATGTTCTCATGTAAATATCCGGATCCATTTCGTTTTGATACATTGCGCTGTACGCACTGCTATAGTCGCCACCGCCGCCATAGCTACTGCCAAGACCGCCGCCATAACCACCATAGCCACCGTAACTGCCATAACCGCTGTAAGGCGACATGTAACTTGACATGCTCTCGTAGAATCGTTTACTTACACCGGATTGTGCTGCATAATAGAGCGATGCTGAAAGTGAATTGGGTCTTTTGCCACCCAGCCAGGGTTCAACAAATGATGCGCTGAATGAAGTGTATGATTGTCCGTTTGTTCTTGCATTAATCGAAAAAGTCTGACCTTCTCCTTGTGGCACAATGCGGTAGGTCTCGGGTTTAAAGAGATTTTGTATGGCAAAGTTGGTGAATTTCAAACCCAGTGTGCCGACGATACCTGTTGCACCCCAGCCGGCAGAAAATTCAATTTGGTCACTTCCTTTGGTCTCAAGTTCGTAGGTAATATCCACGGTTCCGTTTTCCGGATCCGGTTGGATGTCCGGTCTGATTTTCTCAGGATCAAAGTGCCCCATGCCTGCAAGTTCACGGTAGGTACGCATGATGTCCGACTGACTGTAGAGTTGACCGGGTTTTGTATAAAGCTCTCTCCTTACAACATGCTCGTAAACACGAGTGTTTCCGGTGATTTTGATGGCATTGATGGTAGCTTGTTTTCCTTCATAAACACGCATCTCAAAATCA
>JAUSNQ010000004.1 GCA_030655595.1 Paludibacter sp. | reverse complement strand
TATATGGGAGCTAAGAAGAATTTTGTGCTGGATACCAATGTTATTTTACACGATTACCGTTGTATCTTCAATTTTGAAGAGAATGATATTTATATTCCGATTGTGGTGCTGGAGGAGCTTGATCATTTCAAAAAGGGAAATGAACAAATAAACTTCAACGCCAGGGAATTTTCGCGTGAGCTGGATTTACTCGCCAATGAAAAGTTATTCAAAAAAGGGGTTGAAATAGGAGAGGGGAAAGGTAAAATTTTCATCCTGACCAATACCGAGTATCCACAGGTGATTTCCAAAGCTTTTCTGGAAAAAACGCCTGATCACAGCATATTAGCAGCGACTTTTCAGCTAAAAACAGAAAAGAAAAGCATCAAAACCGTTCTGGTAACCAAAGACATCAACTTGCGCATGAAGGCACTGTCGCTTGGATTAGATGCCGAAGATTATATCAACGATAAGGTAACGAATCACAATATCTTCGAGAAAAATCACGAGGTGTATGATAACGTATCTCCTGAACTGATAGATCAGCTGTCTGCGCCAGAGGCTGAAATACCGCTTGAATCACTTGATTTCGCTTCTGATATTGAACCACAGGATTGTTTTGTGCTACGAAGTTCACGCTCGAGTGTGTTGGCCAGATACATCCCGCAAACTGGCAAGGTGCGCCGGATTATGAAAGAACGTTGCTATGGTATTGAACCTCGCAATGCCGAACAGACTTTCGCACTCAATGTGCTGATGGATGATGATGTGAAATTGGTGGCGCTGACGGGTAAGTCGGGTACTGGCAAGACCTTATTAGCACTTGCGGCAGCTTTGCAAAAACATGATGTGTACAAGCAAATACTGCTTGCCCGACCCATTGTAGCGCTCGCAAATAAAGATCTTGGCTTCTTACCGGGCGATGAGCAACATAAAATTGCACCTTACATGCAGCCTTTATTCGACAATCTGAATGTCATCAAACACCATTTCTCGTTTCAGGGAAAGGAAATTCGCCTGATTGAAGAGATGCAGAAAAACAATCAATTGGTCATTGAAGCACTGGCTTATATCCGTGGACGAAGTCTGAGCGAAACCTTTTTCATCGTGGATGAAGCCCAAAATCTGACTCCCCACGAAATCAAAACCATCATTACCCGTGCCGGTGAGGGAACAAAAATCGTCTTTACTGGTGATATCCAGCAAATCGATTCCCCTTATCTGGATATGTTTTCGAATGGGTTGGTTTATATGATTGACCGCATGCATGGACAGGATATTTTTGCCCATATCAACCTGATAAAAGGAGAAAGAAGCTTTTTATCGGAGTTGGCGAGTAATATTTTGTAAAATAGTTAGAGAAGTCGGATATATACGCAAATCATCCTGTTAAATTATTAAAGACACACTGTTTGAGCCTTGAAAAGGCGAGTTTGTGGATTTAATAATTTAACAGGATGATTTGCGTAACCACACTGTTTAATAGTATCGGCTTATTTCTTCTTTATTTTCATTTTTCCTAAACTAACACTCAATCCAACTTGCACATGCGTGCTTGCCTGCGTGAGTGGGATGTATTGAGGTGATACAATCATCGGAATGTAATCGCAGGCTACAAAGATGTTTGCTATACCAAGATTGAGTCCGAGTGCTAAACCGAGGGTGTTTTCCACGCCATTCAGCAGAGAATAACTTGCTGCAATGTTGAATCCGGAATAAGGCTTTAAATTTATCATCCCGGTAATTTCCGAAATATTATTTTCTGGTATTCGTCTATTCGAGTATAAAACACCCACAGTAATTTTGTTATTAAGTATCCCAGCTTCTATCCCTGCATTGATTGTAGGAGTCAAGTTCTCAACCAAATTGTCACTTTCATCAACTACCCTGAATTGAGCCATTTTCAGCATACCTTCCTGCATTTCAGCAAATGGGTCTTCGTCGCTTTCTTCACTTTCACCAAGAGTAATATTATCAAGACCGGTAAAAGTGAAATCGCCTTCAGAGCGGGCAACGCGGTTGAATGTTTTGTTCCAGCTCACTTTACCTAAGTCGATAATACCGGCTGATATCATGATGTTTTTAATCGGAGCCCAGCTTAAGCCTAAGTCTAACGCATAACCCATACCTGCCATGTTGGGCGTGGTGAAATTAAAACCGTCAACTACTCCTTCATCATCAGAAGTGAAATCGAATCCGGCTCCGTACAGGTTGATTAATCCCTTGCTACTAACCGACCAACTTTCAGGGTACATTTCGATAATCATTTCGTCGATACCACCAATTGCTTTAGCTCCACCAACTAAAAGTTTTCCTTTAACACCAACACGAATTTTGTCGGTTATCCTAAAAGAAGAACCCAGGGAAGCCTCGGCCAACATATCGGCACTCAATGATAAATTTCTGATTTCATATGTATTGCCTTCTTCACCGGTCATCCCGTTTTTCAGGAAAGCAAAGAAATCATAAGGAATATTCAACTTCGTGTTAATGCGACTGGCAACCTCAAAAGTCCAAAATGATGTTCCTGCATAAAACCCAAATGATAGCAAACTCAATCTCTGATTCAGTTTGAAATAATTATCGGGACTTAGCAATGATAAAAACTGTTCAGGTGTTACATCTTCGTGCATAAAAGTCAACAAAGGATCACCCTCATTTAATCCCGGAAAAATAAAATTGGTATATCCAAGATTCGAACGTGTGTCGAAATCTACAGACCCCAAACCAGGATAACTGAAATAACCCCTTACAGGAACTAGTGCCGGATTTAACAGGTGTTTATGCGTAGCATTATCCATGAAATATCCTATCCTTGCTACAGGTTGTGCTGATGTCGTTTGTAAGAACAAAGTCAAAATGATTGACCCGATAATTATTCTTAATTTATTTCGTTTCATAACTTGATGATTTTTTTGGTTAAGGGTTATAATTTAACTTTAATTCCACCGAGCACACGTGCTTTTAATTCGGCTTTTATGAAATTATCTGGTTTGATCGGCGTACCCGCAATGGTTGCATCAGAGGTTGCTTTGAATACCAATATAACTTTATTCAAGTTTTTCAGGGATTCTAAATTATCTGCAAGTCTGATTTTGATATTCGATACGACACCACTTCCATCCGGAGCACCAGCAAGTATAACCTGTGATGACGGTGCAGCAATGATATTGTAGTTAGCATCGGTAAACAGCAATTCCAATTCTAAATTCAACGGAATTGAGTTGATTATTTTTGCCATAATTTCCAAACCACCTGTATTCAAATTAAGTTCACCCAAATCAAGATTCACATCATGAATGGTATCACGTAAAGCAATGCTCAAATCTTTACCAAAAGAGAATGGAATGATGATATCGTATTTAACTTTCAGCTTGTAATTGGCCATCAAATCGATAAAGTGTTGATATCCTGTGTTTATAGTTGGTTTGAAATCAATTTTGATTGAATCAGGAATTGGTTTAAATAAATCCTGAATATTTTTATCAACAAAGGTGAATCCAGTTGGCATACCTGATTGTGAAGGTGAATACCAGAATGCTGTTTTTACAAATTCACTTGGCGAATTCGATTTAGGCAGACTGAAATTTATCGCAATTTTTTTATCTGTCAGTGCATTACCACCCGAATATTTCGTGAGTGATAATTCAGTATCTACAGGAATTCCAATGTTACTTTCGGTTTGTAGTGATAATACAGGATTGGCTATATCCAACACCATGCCTTCACCCTTTAAGAAATCCGGTAAATCACTCAATGGCAGATTCGGGATATTCATTTGATCTCCAAAATCAACATTGAATTTGCCATATACAGATTTGAATTCGAGTCCGGCTAAAGTAACTTTTACACCGACTGTAATATCTTCGCCAGTAAGGTCTTCACTGTTAATTGTTGGATCAACCACAGAAACTTTTACGTCAAACCCAACAAGATCGTCAATGGTTAATTTTCCACCCAGATTTGATCCATCAAATTTTAATCCTTTTAATCCAACTTTCTTGCTTAACTTTCCATTAACAAATGCTTGGTTGATGACAAGTTCATTCTTACTGTTAACAGCTCCAGGAACAAACTTCAGCAATTCAGGGAATTTGAGTGTGATTTCAGCATTGAGCGGATTGCTACCTAAATTAGGCATATTTGTAATGGCAATTTCCAAATTGATTTCTGCGCCATCTTTTAATAGAATACTATCCAGCGAAACAATTTCTGAAGGAATATCATTAATTTCCATATCCAATACCGTTGAATCTTTGAATTCAGCTTCCAGTGTTTTCATTTGAATAGAAGTTGATTCTATACCCATATCTGAAACAGTTGCCAGGAAGGCTAAGGTTTCATTACCCAATGATTCTATAGCTGTTGAGCTGAGAGTTCCAGGTTGTAAGATAACACCTCCGCTGATGGAGAATGTATCTTTAAGTGCCAGCGTACCGTCAACTAAATCTTTATTGATATGCAAGGCTTTCAACTCAAGTTGAATGAAATCAGGAATATCTCCGTTAATAGTATATGCGTTGTTTTGTAGATTCGGATTTGGAAGGAATTCATACAAATCGCTAAATTGCAGGGTGATATTGTCACCTTTGAGTGTTAACGGCAGAATAGGCTTGGTAATATCTATCCGTAAATAACAACCCGGTTTTACGTTGATTACTCCCAATCTAGCAACCTGATCTGCAATGTCAATGTCAAATGCTAATGCTACATCACTTGATTGAATTGTTTCGTTGATTTGATTGGTAGTTACACTTGCGGAGTTCAGTTTAATTGCTGATTCTGATTTCAGACTGACAACCGGATCACTCGCTCCGTTAATATTTTTACTATCCATACGACCGTTGATACTAATCTGTCCGCTATAGGATATATTGCCCGACCAACTTAAATTTCCATTCGTAATTGGTGCTGACGATAAATTAATTTCTTCCAGATTCAATTCAACTGTAAACCCATTCACTGGATCAAGAATGGCATTTGTAGTAGAATAGGTTTGTCCGGCCATGCCCGTGAATATGAAATTAGTAGGGAATGTGATATCTAAATTATCAATTTTGTAGCTCGATGTCGTCATAACCGGCAAGTTAGAAGGCTTGATATTGATAACCATGTTGCTTGGAAGTGATGAACCGGCAGTTTTACCAAAATAGACTGAGTTGATAACATTAATCTCAGCTGGCACATCGTTGTTGTTGATGTCAAATGTGGATGAACCGTTCAGGGTAGTCGTAAAAGTAGGAATGTCAAAATCCATACTTTTAATTTTTACATCTTTTACCTTCACGTTGATAATCAGGTCAATTTGTTTGGCTTGCTGCACTTTATTCGCTTTCACTTCTCCAGCAGCAGTAATGTTACCCGATACATTTACATTTTTGCTAATATCAATTACATTTTTGCTAATATTATCAATCAACTTATTCGAGGCACCAGGAAGATTGTGGAATGCATCAATATTAAGTGTCTTAACTGTACTATGCGTATTAAAATCGTTCAATTGGTCCGAATTGTCAAAAACAATACTTCCACCAGTTAGCGGAGCAAGCGGACTGAATTTGAATAAGTTGGTAGGGTCAATGGTGATATTTGGTGTGAAAGTCCCTGTGTTCAAAGCATCAGCAACGCCACCTAATGCAAGTTCAATTTCTAACTTGGCTGCAGTGATTTGATCTAACGTGATTTCATAAATATTGGTGATTCCTTCAGGTACTTCAATTTGATAGTTGATAGTTACAGAAAGATTTCCAATGTCAATAGGATCAGTCAGGGTGAAAGTAAACACTGGGTTAATATTAGTAGTATATGCATCAAACGGACTTACATCAGCCAAAAAGTCATTCTTGCCAGTATTCAGATTAAGATCATCAATGACAAGTTTTGATTCATCCAATGCATAATCCGAAAAACTAACCGTGAAATCCTGATTCAAATTTACTGAAGGAACAATATCGCCAATTTCAACTGTCGGGATATTCATATTCAGGGTTTGATTTTTAGTAAATCCCGGAATCACAAAATCACTTACACTGATATCTCCAAAGCTTACAGTAGTATTCTGATTAAAGACCTGATCGGCAAATTTTAATTTATCAACATCCAAGTCCTTCAGAATGTCCTCCAGCGTGAGAGAATCAGAAATTGTTAAACCATACCCTCCGTCTTCCATCGTTTCCAGAAAGGCTACATCGTCGGAACTTAAGAAATCACCTAATCGGATGGTATCCGTGCTACCGATTGGTAAAGCAAGTGAGTCGCCACCGAAACTTATCTCAGTATTAATCCCTTTGCTTGCATCGTATAAAGGATCGATACATGAATTAATCAGTAGCGCAGAAGTTGAAATCAAAAAGATTCCAAATGCATTTTTAATACTAATTTTCATAATGTTATTTTTTTTGGTTGTTTTAATCGGTTATAAAAATAAAGCAAACATAATAATTTGCAAAATTAAACATTTGTTCAAACTTTAAACAACATTTTCAGAAATTTGTTCATTATCCCAATTAATTATAAAAAAAATATTCTAAATGTGAGTCCCCTCTGATTACCCCCATTTTTCAAAAAGTTGAAAAATGCATAATTTTGGGTTTTTATACGTTATTATTTTGGCTACAAGTGCAAACACAATAATTTGCATATTGTAACATAT
>JAUSNQ010000002.1 GCA_030655595.1 Paludibacter sp. | reverse complement strand
AAGGTGCTACACATGCTGCGCAAGGCTATGCACGCGTATCCGGCAAAACGGGTGTTTGTCTGGTGACTTCCGGTCCGGCCGCTACCAATGCGGTTACCGGAATCAGTGATGCCATGCTCGACAGTACACCTTTGATTGTTATAACCGGACAAGTTGGTGCTCCGCTTTTGGGCACTGACGCTTTTCAGGAAATTGATGTTGTGGGAATTACCCAACCGATTACCAAATGGGCGTATCAGATTCGAAGAGCTGAAGATATCGCCTGGGCTGTAGCTCGTGCTTTTTACATCGCGAATAGCGGTCGCCCGGGACCTGTAGTTTTGGACATCACCAAGAATGCTCAATTTCAGGAAATTGAATTTGAATATAAACCTTGTACTTATATCCGCAGTTACATTCCGATTCCGGAAGTGAATGAGCAACAGATTGTTGCTGCAGCGGAACTGATTAACAAGGCAAAAAGACCTTATGCATTAGTCGGTCAGGGTGTTGTGTTATCAGGTGCTGAAGCAGAATTGAAAGAGTTTCTGGAAAAAGCGGATATCCCGGCTGCCTGGACTTTGCTGGGTGCTTCGGCCATGCCGACGGATTTCCCGCTGAACAAAGGTTTTCTGGGCATGCACGGGAACGTAGCTCCCAACATGAAAACCAATGAATGTGATGTATTGATTGCTATTGGCATGCGTTTCGACGACCGTGTTACCGGCAACTTGAATTCTTATGCAAAACAAGCAAAAATAGTTCATCTTGACATCGACATGGCGGAAATTAATAAAAACGTAAAAGCAGATGCGCCTGTGTTGGGAAGTGCAAAAGAAACCCTTCCAGCTTTAACAGCCAAATTGAAGTCCGCAAAACATACTGAATGGATTCAATCGTTTCAGGAATACGATGATCAGGAAAACGAAAAAGTAATTCAACATGAATTGTATCCTGAATCGGGCGAAATAACCATGGGTGAGGTAATCCGCAGAATTTCGGAAGCAACTGATCACAAAGCGGTAATCGTTACCGACGTAGGTCAGAATCAGATGATGGCTGCCCGGTATTCAAAATATACCCAAACCAGGAGTTTGATTACTTCAGGGGGACTTGGAACCATGGGATTTGGTATTCCGGCTGCCATGGGGGCAAAAATTGGAGCTCCTGAACGTACGGTTTGTATGTTCAGCGGTGATGGCGGTTTTCAAATGACCATCCAGGAATTGGGTACCATCATGCAGGAGCAAATCGGTGTGAAAATGATTATCCTGAATAATCATTTCCTCGGTATGGTTCGCCAGTGGCAGGAAATGTTTTTTGAAGAACGTTATTCGTTTACCGAAATGCAAAATCCAGACTTCATTGCCATTGCAAAAGCTTATAAAATTGATGGAACTGAGGTTCTTGAACGCAAAGATTTAGATGCTGCTATTGCCGATATGCTGAAAGATGATAAACCTTATCTGTTGGTAGTAAGTGTTGAGAAAAAAGGAATGGTTTACCCCATGATGCCTGCTGGTGCCGGAGTAACTGATATCCTGCTGGGTTAATCATAAAAATTCATATTTCTCAAATTCATAAAAAGCAATTAAAATGGAAAATACATTATATACAATCACAGTTTTTTCAGAAAATACGGTCGGTTTGTTAAATCAAATCACCATTATTTTCACGCGTCGGGCACTGAATATCGAAACGCTTTCAGTTTCACCTTCGGCATTGAAAGGCATACACAAGTTTACCATCACAGTCTATTCGACAGAGGATGTAGTCGAAAAAGTGGTCAAACAAATTGACAAACGGGTTGACATTCTGAAATCCTATTACAATACCGACGATGATTTGGTTTATCAGGAAATTGCACTATACAAAATTGCAACAGATAAATTGCTGGCTTTAGGATCCATAGAGAATATTATCCGTGTTTATAATGCAAGTGTTTTGGAAATGAACGAAACTTTTGTTGTTTTTCAAAAAACCGGACATTATGAAGAAACCCAAAGATTTTTCGAAGAATTAAGCAATACGGTTGGCGTACTGCAGTTTATTCGTTCGGGACGGGTGGCTATTACCAAGTCGAAAGTCGAAAGATTGACCGACATGCTCGAAAATTTGAAAAAATTCGAATAACAATAATCATTTAAATATACATCGATTGATATTCAACCGATAAAATACACTAATTTTACACAAAATTTATTTTAACAACACAAAAATGGCAAATTATTTTAGTTCACTTCCACACCGCCTGAAAGTTCAGGAACTGGGAAAATGTGATTTTATGGCAAGCAGCGAATTCGCTGACGGAGTAAACAAACTGATCGGTAAAAAAATCGTGGTTGTAGGTTGTGGTGCACAGGGATTGGCTCAAGGACTGAACATGCGCGACAGCGGTTTGGATGTAGCTTATGCACTTCGAAAAGTTGAAATCGACGAGAATCAGGTATCTTATCAAAATGTTATTGAAAACAAATTTGAAGTAGATACCATCGAAAACATGATTCCAAAAGGTGATTTGATATTGAATTTAACTCCTGACAAATACCATACGCCAGTTGTGAATCAAATCATGCCTTTGATGAAAAAAGGGGCTTGTCTCTCCTACTCTCACGGTTTCAACATCGTGGAAGAAGGCATTCAAATCCGCGAGGACTTGACGGTTATCATGGTTGCTCCTAAATCTCCGGCGTCTGAACTTCGTGCTGAGTATTTACGCGGTTTTGGTGTTCCTACTTTGATTGCAGTCCACCTCGACAATGACCCGAACGGCGACGGATTAGAAATTGCCAAAGCTTATTGCGTTGGGACTGGCGGTCACAAAGCTGGTGTATTGCACTCATCTTTTGTTGCGGAAGTAAAATCCGATTTGATGGGCGAACAAACCATTCTTTGCGGTTTATTACAAACCGGTTCTATCCTTTCTTTCAATAAGATGGTTGAAAAAGGAATCGACAAAGCATACGCTTCAAAATTTGTACAATACGGCTGGGAAGTTATTACCGAAGCTTTGAAAATCGGTGGTATCACACACATGATGGATCGCTTGTCGAACCCTGCAAAAATAAAAGCTTACAAATTAGCTGAAGAACTCAAAGAAATCATGACACCCTTGTTTGCAAAACACATGGATGATATTTTATCGGGTGAATTCTCCCGCACCATGATGGAAGACTGGGCGAATGGCGACAAAAACCTGTTGGCTTGGCGTGCAGCTACCGGTGAAACCGATTTCGAAAAAACACCTGCCGGCAACATGGAAATTGCTGAGCAAGAGTATTTCGACAATGGTGTATTGATGGTTGCATTCGTTAAATCAGGCGTAGAACTGGCTTACGAAATGATGACAAAATCGGGTATGAAACCTGCATCGGCTTATTATGAGTCATTGCACGAAACTCCGTTGATTGCCAACACCATTGCCCGCAAAAAACTGTTCGAAATGAACCGCGTAATTTCTGACACGGCTGAATACGGTTGTTATTTATTCGACCATGCCTGTAAACCACTGTTGGCCGACTTCATGAGTAAAGTTAGTACTTGCATCATCGGCAAAAATTACAACGATGGCAAAACCGGTCATGTCGACAACTTCGAACTCGTTCAGGTAAACGCAGCCATCCGCAACCACTCTGTTGAAGTTTGTGGAGCAGAATTGCGTGCTGCCATGACAGCGATGAAAAAAATCATTGAATAGTCATCAAAACAACCCGCTTATCAGGTGGCATAAATTCAGTTGATAAGTCGAACGAAATGATTGATACAAACAGGTGTACAGATTAAAAACTGTGCACCTGTTTTTGTTTATTCATTCTGTGAAAATTTATACTTGAATTTTATATTTGTAGCCTCATATCGCATAGCCTTGACTGATTCGATTGAAATCATTCATTTTTCTATTTCTTTGATTTCTTTGGGCTTTTCGTTTTTGTAACACTTGTCTTTAATCCCGACATGAGTGCCTTGACAACGTAATTAAACAGAAATTTTTCGGGGTCTCTTTCATATTCAATAATTCCCGGCCTCACTGCTTCGCCCGGTATTGGGTTCGATTCGAGCACAATCATATTGGCAATCAAGGATTTTACCTGTTCTGCAAGCGCGGTGGATTCGCCTGTTTGTTTATTTAATATTTCAAATTTCAATCCCTCGTAAAGCAGTCTCAAAGTACCGGTTGCTTGCGTATTGTTTGCCGAGAAACTGAAATTAAATCCATTTATATTACCTCTTGTGATGGATATGAAAGAGATTTTCTCTACTATGGAATTCAGTGCCGATGCCTCCATTTCCGACACCGTACCATGCACTGCAAAGGTATTCTGTTTATCGAAAAGTCTGGATTTTAATGAAACGACAACTTTACCCTTGCCCATCAACAAAGCATTCGCTTTCAATTCCAAATAGGCTTTTTCCGTTTTGTAAATGGTGTCGTTGGTAATTTTGTAAATCTTTGCATCAATTTCGTTAAAACTTATACTTCCTTTTTCGATTGACTTTTCTGCATGTACGGAATAAACAATATTTGCGTGTAAAATACCGATTGAATCAATGTTCAAAGTACCTGGGTAATTATAAAACATCTCCTGGAATGTGGGCTTTATGATATGCCGATCTATTTTTCGTTTATCGCGAAATACATGCAGCTCTGCTTCCCCGATTTCAATATATGAACTTGTCATTTTGCCTGACTTAACAAAGTCCGGGGCGGAAAAATCGTAAAAGGATAACTGGCTGAATCTGCCTTCAAAACGACTCGTTATAAATTGGCTTTGGTCAGTGAACCCATATTCAGTGTAATTTGGCTGCATCGCAAAACTGTCGGCCGTCAGTATCTTCGAAGTTGCCGAATAATTTATTCCGACTGCGGTAAACGTATACAAACTGTCGGCAGTAACTGTTTTAAATTCAGGCAAATCCAAATCAAATTGACCAAAAATATCAGTCGATATCGTGTCTTGTTTGTCAACGTGGATATCATATAATTTTAAAATGCCATCTTCTACAAAATAAGTTTGCGCTGTTGCAGTATCTTTCAGGTCAACAAAAAACTGATCAAAAAACAGGTTTTCAATCCTAATATTTACCGGCGAAACGTTCGCTCCGGCGTTCTTCTTCTGCATTGCATAGATTCCTGTTAAGCGACTGTTAAAAACATCGACTTCCTTGATGTCGATATCCTTCCTGAAAAAAGCTTTTATGAGATGGATGCCTTTGAATTTAACAGATTCAATTTCTCCGTATAAACCAGATTGTCCCTCATTTTCTGATTTAGATTGTAGGGTAATATTTTCAAGTTCAATACCCGAACGAAGGATAGAAACATGAACCTTTTCAATTTTTATCAGGAAATCATCCGATTTCTCATTTAAGGAAGTCTGAATTTTTTTTCCTATCCAAGGTTCAACAACCCCTTTTGTTAAGAGCATAAGCAACAGCATAAAAGCTGCAATCCCCAATATAATTTGCAAAAATACTTTCTTTTTCATTTCAACTCAAAAGTAACACAATTTATTTTTCTAAATGTTACAAAATTTGCAAGAAAATTTACGTTATTCACACACGGACAAAATACTTAAATTAATTTTAAAAGATTATCCGTATTATTTCCTAAACTTCACGTACTTCTCCGCATGGGGCAAGATTTTCATACGGTTATGAAAATATTCTTAGTTTCTTCGCAACATTAAGGATGATAATAGTTAGCAATAAAAATTGTTCATTAAACATATTATCTATACATTTGGTAAAATTTTCAAATGAAACACATCAATATTACAACTACTGATCATTCAATCAAAACAAGCATTACAATTTGCTGGTTTCGAAGAGATTTAAGGTTGCATGACAACAAAGGTCTGTTTGAAGCCTTGAACAACCATGCTTCGGTATTACCCATTTTTATTTTCGACACTGAAATCCTCAGTAAATTATCTGATAAAAAGGACAAGCGGGTTAGCTTCATACATCATGCACTCATCAAACTGCAAGATGAATTAATAAAAGAGGGCAGCTCCTTATTGGTATTAACTGGAAAACCCCTGGAGGTATTTGAGCAATTAGCCCTAAGTTATTCAATATCTGCTGTATATGCAAATCACGATTACGAACCCCATTCGATAGAACGGGATTTAATGATTGCTGACTTTTTGAATCAACGCAATATTCCTTTTCATACCTTCAAAGACCAGGTCATTTTTGAAAAATCCGAAGTGTTAAAGTCTGATGGAAAACCCTATACCATCTTCACACCCTATTCAAAAGTGTGGAAGCAAAAAGTGAATGAAGCAGCAGTGAAGTCATTCCCGAGTCAGGATCTATTGAAAAATCTTT
Source organism: Paludibacter sp. (assembly GCA_030655595.1). Next base: position 8,288 of record JAUSNQ010000002.1, on the reverse strand, counting down.
ACAAAACCAAATCATTTCATATTCCAACACTTCCTGAAATTGGTTTTACAGATATCAAAATCTCCAATCAACAGCCAAATATCGATGTAAAGATTATCAAAGAGTATCACGAAACACGCAATTTTCCTTCGCTGCAAGGGACTTCAAATTTAAGCGTACACCTTCGTTTTGGAACTGTGAGCATTCGGGAATTGGTTCAGCTTGCTCTAAAATTAAACGAAATATGGTTGAATGAATTAATTTGGAGGGAATTTTTCATGATGATATTGTATCATTTCCCATACGTTGTAAATAACAGTTTTAAGAAAAAATACGACCAAATCATCTGGAGAAACAATGAAGATGAATTCAAGCGATGGTGCATGGGTAATACCGGATATCCCATTGTTGATGCAGGAATGAGAGAGTTAAATGCAACCGGTTTCATGCACAACAGGGTGAGAATGATTGTTGCGAGCTTTTTAACCAAACATTTATTAATCGACTGGCGTTGGGGTGAAGCCTATTTTGCTGAAAAACTTTTGGATTACGAATTATCGTCGAATAATGGCAATTGGCAGTGGTCGGCCGGTTGTGGCTGCGATGCTGCCCCCTATTTCAGGGTATTTAACCCTACAGAACAGATAAAAAAGTTTGATCCTCAATTTGTTTACATAAACAAATGGGTCGACAATTTACATGAAAAGGATTATCCCAAACCAATGGTTGACCATCAATTTGCGAGAGAAAGAGTATTGCAGGTTTTTAAAACTGCGCTCAATAACTTTTAGGACTTACATACCGAAGCAATTGATCTGTTATGTTCAGTCATTTAATAGGGTCAAATGACAGTTACCGATAGTAGGCAGTACACTTACAGAGCATCTGTAGAAAGGTTGCAGAGCATCGGTAATTAACCTACAGAGCATCCGCAGACGATTTTCTAATAATCTACACACATACCATACAAATGCTCCGGATACACTTTTTTAGCCTGATGAATTTTCAATTATACAGGATAAATATAGGGTTTTTCTTAGATCTCATTTAGGATTATTACCAGTTATTTAATAAAATCTGCACAATTGAAGTTTAGATTAATAGGACTCTATAACTATTGATAATTTTCATAAAAAAATCAATTTGATTCGACAAGGTTTGAATAATTGTAATAACTTTGTACATAATTGGAATTGAAAAGTAAATTATAAAGATAAACACCATGAATATAGTTTCATTTTTTGCCGGTGCCGGAGGTCTTGACCTTGGTTTTCAGAGGGCTGGCTTTAATGTAAGTTGGGCTAATGAATACGACAAAGAAATTTGGGAAACATATGAAAAGAACCATGTTCAGACTGTATTAGATAGAAGAAGCATTGTTGACATACCCTCAAACGAAGTTCCAGATTGTGATGGAATTATTGGAGGTCCGCCATGTCAAAGTTGGAGTGAAGCAGGTTCAAAACGAGGTATTACTGACAAAAGAGGTCAGTTGTTTTTTGAATTTATGAGAATTCTTGCCGACAAACAACCTAAGTTTTTTCTTGCAGAAAATGTTTCTGGCATGTTGTTGCCAGTTCATAGAACGGCACTCGAAAATATTAAAGAAATGTTCATGGATTGCGGCTATGAATTATCTTTTGAACTATTAAATGCAGCAGATTATGGAATTCCACAAGATAGAAAAAGAGTTTTCTTTGTTGGATACCGGAAAGATTTAGGAATTAAATTTGAATTTCCAAAACCGACAACTCCAATAGAAAAAATAAATCTAAAAAGAGCAATTGGAGATTTACTGGACTCCGCAATACCAGCGTTAGAAGGGAATTATACTAACGGGAATTTGTGTAAAATTCCAAATCACGAATATATGATTGGGGGGTTTTCGTCTATGTTTATGTCGAGAAATAGAGTTCGCACTTGGGATGAAGTTTCATTTACGATTCAAGCAGGCGGTCGTCACGCTCCGATTCATCCACAAGCACCAAAAATGAAGTTTGTTGAACAGAATTTGCGTGAATTTGTGAGAGGAAAGGAAGAACTTTACAGAAGACTTTCTGTTAGAGAGTGTGCTAGAATACAAACTTTTCCTGATTATTTTGTTTTCCATTACAACAGCGTTCTTTCTGGTTACAAAATGATTGGTAATGCAGTACCAGTAAGATTGGGACAAGTTGTTGCAAAGAAAATATTTGAAGATTTAAATAACTTAAAAATCAAAGAAACATTAATGAATCAGAAGGTTGAAAATCGGGTTAATGGTACAGATGTATTAAAAAGAATGGAAGACGTTTTAAATAGAATTACTGCATAATGGCTAAAATCCCAACTCAGACAATTAACGGAAAAGCATTTGAATACGCTCTGTTAAACGACTTTTTAGTAAGATTACAACCAAAAACGGTTGTTATGGTTGTTGAAAACGATCCGTACAGAACGGCAAAAAAGTGTTTTGAATCTTTAAACGATTCAGAGCAAGGGAAATACAGGTTAGTATCAAGTTTTGCTGTAAATTTTCTCATTGACATTGAACCTCGTTTATCAAATGGAATCAATGAAAAAGACTTATTACAATTGGAAATTGTTTCTGATTTACATGGACAAAGCGGAGATGTGAGAGATATTTTGGCAATCCGTTCATTGCAAAAATGGGAAATTGGTGTTTCTGCAAAAAACAACCATAGAGCAGTTAAACATTCAAGGTTATCAAACGACATAAATTTTGGTAAGAAATGGCTTGGAGTTGGTTGTTCAGAAGAGTATTTCAACGAAATCAAACCGATCTTTGATGGTTTAGCAATACTTCGAAAAGAAAGTAACGCAACACAAACATGGAAATCATTAGGCGATTATCATACATCAACTTATGTTCCAATTCTTGATGCTTTTAAAAAGGAATTAATCCGTTTAGACAAACAGAATCCTGGAATTATTGCTGAGAAACTTGTTGAATACTTGATTGGAAATCAAGACTTTTATAAAGTCATAAAAGGAAAGAACAGCGTTGAAATTCAAGCATATAATTTACATGGAACTTTGAGTTCGCCGTTTGAAGACATAAATCCAACGTTTAGAATGCCAAAACTAAAGTTGCCAAATAGGCTGATAGAAGTTGTTTACGAAGAAAACTCAAAAACTACTTTGTTGGTAACATTAAACGAGGGCTGGCAAATATCATTTAGAATTCACAACGCAAGTTCGCGAATTGAACCGTCATTGAAATTTGACATAAATTTGGTAAGTTCACCGCGTACCCTATTTACGAATCATTTATCTATAAATGGGTAAAACAAGATGTGTTGGACAAAGAAGAACTGTTCAAAGCTAAATTTACACACAAGCAAAGAGGTAGAATGATTATGGAATTAAATCTCAGCATTTACCCCGTATTGGATTGAGAACATTAAACGATATTTGCATTATAAACAATTTATCAGCTAGTTACGACATTGATTACTCCCTATATTTTTATATAAATATGATTTCCTTTTAGCCTTGCACGAAGGTTAGCACAAACCCAGAAATGTGAGTTCACAGGCGTTTCTGTTCCTCAGTAACGGATTTTGAAGTCTCACTTCCTTCAGTGCATACCTCATGGCAAATCACCTTGTGGCTTACTAATGCTTCGGACACGACCCTACGCATAAGGAACTTAAAACCTCTGGAAAAAATACACCCGCCTTAATGGTAAGACGAGAAAACAAAACAAAATGACCACACATTTCAAAGGAGCGAAAACCGAAAAGCTTTAAGAATTGGTAGAAAAGTAAATAAAACAAAACAAATGAAATTTAATATCACAATCAAGAACGTTACAACTGTTGAAGAAATATCTAACTATTGGCAAAATCAAGATTATATCAACTTATTAGAACGATTCGATTATCCTGATGCAAACAATGTGAAGCCGGAAAATTTAAGGGAAATGCTACATATGGCTATTACCGATTTTGAACCCAATGAAGCTGCCGGGATTGTTTTAACTTATAAACTTTCTGAAAGATTAAATGAAGGTCAAATAGCTCAAGTTTCAAACGATATGTTACTTGACAAGGTTTGTGAAGAGTATCCGGAAATTGATTTGCATTATGATTTATTCAATATTAACCAGTTGTTGTATAAAGCATACAATGGGAAATTCCCAAATGCTAAGGCAACGGTTGTTGATATTTCTTTGATTTCTATAGATGGTTACGACAAAGAAATTACCAAAGAAATTGTTTTAAAATCTTTCAACAATGGAATCTCAGACAGAAATCTCATAAAAAGATTATTTGCCGAACAAATGAGCACGGATAAAGAATTTGTGGAAGCGGAAGCAGTTTTATGGGAATTAAATAAAAAAGATTCAACTAACTTTACTGTTACGACTTCAGAATACTGGTTAAATAAAGAAGATCTTGTAATACCCGAATTTGAAGGTGATTGTTTGTTGCCAAAGGAAGATGAAAATGAAAATAATTAAGTCCATTTCATTCTTTTAAGTAGAACAAAAGCGCACCAACAGCTTAGCGTTATTGAAAATCATGCAAAACTTCACTGGTTTCGAGCCCAAAATGTGGGGAGCATCCATAATCGGGTTTGGTAGCTATCACTACAAATCAGAGAGAAGTCGACAGGAAGGAGATTGGCCACTGTTAGGTTTTTCCCCTCGCAAAGCTGCCATTTCACGCTATGTGTACACCGGAAATCCGGAACATGAGTATTTACTGAAAGATTTGGGAAAGTATAAAATTGGAAAAGCATGTATTTACATTTCAAAACTATCCGAGATCAATCTGAATGCCCTCAAAAACCTCATGAGGGCTATAATCGATTTTTTAGAAACAAAGTATGGGAAATAAAGAACAGCCAGCATGTTGTGGAGTTTAGCTCTTGATACAATATGGCATTTTTTTGTATCTTTGCTCGCAAGTTAATTTCAATAATCTGCTGAATGCCCTACTTACCGAATATCCTGGTTGTCGATGATAATGAGACCTATCTCCTTTATATGGAGATTATTCTCTTTGACATACAGGCAAACATAATTTTAGCAAACTCAGGCACGAAAGCACTGGAGTTGACAAAGGACATTGATCTGACTCTGGCCATCTTAGATGTTCGCATGCCTGATATGAATGGATTTGAACTTGCAGTGCAACTCAACTTGCAGCAAGCGGAGAACATGATTCCAATTATCTTTTTAACTGCAGCTTCCGAAACTAATGAAGAGGTATTGATGGGATATGAATCGGGTGCAGTGGATTTTATCATCAAATCGCTCAACAAAAATATCCTGATTAGTAAAATTAATGTTTTCTTAGAGCTATTTTGGCAAAAGCAAAGATTCGTTGAAAAATCTGAAAAATTGAAAATTTCTGAAACTAATTTGCTTGAAGTCAAGAAACAATTGGAACGGGTCAATGAATACCTCATCAATGCGATTGAGGAAGAACGAACAAAAATCTCATACAAAGTGCATGACGAGTTGGGTCAATCGATGACTGCTCTTAAAATGGATTTGAATTGGGTGAGGCAGAATATTAATAATAAAGCCTTATCGGAAAAGAAACTCGACAAGATGATTGAAATGGCAAATGAAGTTATCCAAAAGGTGCAACGCATATCAGTTGAAATGCATCCGGGAATTTTAGATGATTTGGGATTAGTAACTGCCATCGATTGGTATTGTAAAGATTTTGAAGAACGTACACAAATCACCTGCGATTTAATATTAGAAGAGATAGCTGAAGATATGTCTTCGATAAACCTCTCTCTGTTCAGGATACTGCAGGAAGCAATGACCAATGTGATGCGGCATGCTCAGGCTACGAATGTATGCATAGAGTTAATCAATATGCAAAATGAGATTATCATGATGATTTCAGACAACGGAATCGGGATAGCAAACCGGAATTGGACATCCAGCAACTCATTCGGGATTATGTCGATGCGACAACGAGCTCAGCAATGTGGAGGTATCATTGATTTTTCGAATGTACCCGGAAATGGTTTAGTAATAGAAGTGAGAATACCCAAAAAAGTAAATATATTATGAAGATTCTGATTGCTGATGATCATACTGTAGTGCGGGAAGGCATCAAACAAATTATCAAATCATTACCTGAAGTGACTGTGATCGATGAAGTCGCTGATGGTGATGAGGCATACGCAAAAATCCTAAGTACTGACTACGACATGGTGATTCTCGATATCTCTATGCCGAAAATGACTGGACTTGATTTACTCCAGCGGATGAAAAGTAAGGATATCAAAACGCATGTACTCATATTGAGTTTTTATCCGCAGGAACAATACGCCGTTCGGGCTTTCAAACTGGGTGCATCGGGATATTTATCCAAAGACAGTGCATTTGAAGAATTGAATATCGCCATCAAGAAAATTGCTGCAGGAGGAAAATATGTTTCAGCTGCTTTAGCTGAACGATTGATTTTTCAGGATATGGAAATTGAAGGAAAATTACCCCATGAAATGCTTTCGGAGCGTGAATTTCAGGTATTGATCATGTTGGCAAAAGGTAAATCGCTGGTGGAAATTGGAAATGAGATTTTTATTTCTGATAAAACAGTGAGTACTTACAGGATGAGGATTATGGAAAAAATGGGGTTGAAAAGTAACACCGAACTGACCATTTATGCTTTAAAAAATAAATTAATTGAATAGTTTTTTTTAAAAAAAAACCACATTAGTTACATAAGTAATCATAAGTAAATATTCCTTTATAGAGTAAATCCCTTACATTTAATTAGTCTTTATATCCACACGTTTCTACTTATTCCCTTACAAGCAGGTACATTACATTGTCATACCTTTGGATTTTTGAAATCAACAAACCTTAGGGGAGATGAAGAGAACCTTTTTTTTGTTATTCGTTTATATCTATTTGACGATTGAAATGGTCTGTGCTCAGGTTAGCAATACTACGAGCATGCCTGTGATGGTAAGGATTCCATCTTTTTCACTTGTTGATTTTGTCGGGACGGGAAAGCGGATATTTTTCGTCTCAGGCACTGAACTTGAACAAATCATTACCCCTACTACCCATGATAAAACATGGCTCAATTATTCTTCAATCGTTGAAGGTAATTCGACCAATGTCATTTCAGTCTATCTGAGTCATAAAAATTTACCTGCGGAGATATCCATTAAACTTTTTGTAGGCGAGCATGCCGGTACTGGAGGTGGCAAGCTGGGAAAGCCGATTGGCCCCATCACACTGACAAGCTACCCACAAGACATTATCGTTGATATTGGTAGCTGCTATACGGGAAGAGGAATTCATAAAGGTCATCAGTTGACTTATTCGTGGGAGTGGTTGTCTCCTTACAATATCGATCAATCAACAATTGAAAATATCGAAATCGCCGTGACTTATACCATAATCGCTAAATAATCATTGCTTAATTATTCATTTTATGCTGACCAAATATAAATATTACTTTGTAATCATTCTGATTACGGTTTTGTTATCAAACAAATCGTTGGCTCAAAGTTTTACTGCAGGTGATCAGATTACCCTGCAAATAAGTAGTTATAGTTTAGTTGCCACCAACAATGCGCCGGTCAATCTGACCCTAACCAGCACAGCAGCAGGATTACCCATTACTTCTGTTTCAAATTCGGACATGTATGTCAAGGTTTCCTCTATTGTTCCCGGCGGCACACATCGCGAACTAACTGCCCGCATAGCGAGTGGAACGGTTCCTGTTGGCACCAAACTGACACTTATCTCTGCACCCTGTACAACAACAAATAGCGGTGGCGCTTTAGGAACCCCTTATACTACACCTATTGTTCTTAATTCAGTAGACCAAGAATTAGTGGATTACATAGGCACTTGCTACACCGGAACGGGTTACAATGACGGTTACCGGCTGACATACACATGGATGAGAGATCCCACTGTTAATTACGGTCTGATTACCTCTACTGCTTCTCCCGTTGCACTAACAGTTGTAATTACAATCAATGCACACGATTCAAACTGACGTCGGCTTTCGCTTGGTTCATTAAGCTATTGTTCCAATTACCCTACATGAAAAATACAGAATCCCTTACAAGCTTTTCAGCATATCGCTGTCAAGATAGTGATTCAACATCATCTATTTTTGCCCGGACTTACAAACAACACATATGATTTTGTTATTAGTTATTCATTTTTTAAATTTAATATTGAGTCCACTCCGAAAAGTCTGAGCAGACGATTTTAGTTGATTAATAATTTGTTAAAAAAAAGTCATATAATTGGGGTAAAATAACCCGAAAAAAGTTCTTTGAAATATTGCGTATGTCATTATAATTCATTA
>JAUSNQ010000208.1 GCA_030655595.1 Paludibacter sp. | reverse complement strand
CCAATAATACAGTAAATATATGTTACAATATGCAAATTATTGTGTTTGCACTTGTAGCCAAAATAATAACGTATAAAAACCCAAAATTATGCATTTTTCAACTTTTTGAAAAATGGGGGTAATCAGAGGGGACTCAATATTCAAATCTGTTTTTGAGAATCCGAATATTGAAATTACGCCGGCTACCTCTGCAAAAGAAATTCATCAATGGAACTCAATGAATCATATTTTATTGATATCAGCCATTGAAAATCATTTCCGGGTGTCATTCGAATTAGACGAATTAATAGCAATCAACAATGTTGCTGATATTATTTTAGCTTTGCAATCGAAAACAACCTCGAAAACAACATAACACTATGCAAATTGAGATAATCAAGGTCGGTGAGTTGATTACGTTTGTTAATTCTTCACGCTTTCAGGAGTTGCCACAAATCCCGATCACGAGATTAAGAGCCTTGTCGCAAGCACATAATCCGCGTGCATCTGAGGATGATGTAGCATTGATCATTGCATACGAAGACAATAAATTGTTGTCGTTTATAGGTCTCCTCCCGGACATACTGATATGCGAGAGAAAACAACAAAAAATCTGGTGGAATAGCTGTTGGTGGGCAAATGAAAATGAAAAGCACAATGGAGCCATGCAACTATTTTATATGGCAAGCAAAATAACAAACGGTCAACTTTTTTTTCCGGAACTTACACCTCATACAACAGGACTGTTAAGTTTGATGATGGGGTTCAGAATTGTTGAGCAATGCGGTGTGCGTGGATATTTAAAGTTAAATTTAGCTGATATTTTACCGGCAAGAAAAGCGTCATTTAAACACATTCGTTTTTTGCTCCTTGTTTTAGATTGGTTGCTGAATTTTATTTATAAACCTATACTTTCGATCTGGAAAAAGAAGTTGCAAAGCAAGCATCTGAGTTATCAAATCATTGATCGGGTTGATGAAGAAACTGCCTTTTATCTAGCAAAGCACAATGAACATGAATTATTTCGTCGGAATCAAACCGAGTTAAATTGGATATTGGATTATCCGTGGATAACCGAGGAGCCGGCAGATACAAATCAAAAATATTCATTCTCGCACCATGTAAAAAGTTTTCAAGTGTTTTTAGTTAAAATTCACGAAATCAACCAAATGACAGGATTTTTCATGTTGTTGGTGCGTGATGGAAATGCCAAACTGAGCTATTGTTATCACAATCCAAATTCAGGTTCAACTTTCAAGGATGTTTTATATAAACTGTTGATTGAAAATAATATAAATACTTTCTTGACATTCAATGCCAGCATTGTACAAGCTATACAAAAAAATAATCATCCATTTGTTTTGGTTCGTGAGCAAATCAAAACCATTGCTTTCTCAAAAGAATTCAAAATACAAACACAAGACATTCAGGATGGAGATGGCGATTGTGCCTTTGTATAAGCCTTGTAGAAATGATGCGTTTGAGCCTGTATCTGAATGAATATTGAAATAACGACAAATTTGTAGATTCGAAAAATATAACTATCTTTGCAAGCGAATATGATATGTGGAGGGGACAACAGTCCCCTTTATTGTTGAAATAAGTCAGATTATGATAAGTAAAGACTCAGTAAGTGAGGTAGTTAGAGAATTTTTATTGACAGGTGAATTATATCTGGTCGATTTAAAAATCACATTGGATAATCGAATTATGATTGAAATCGATTCTTTCGAAGGTGTTTCTGTGGAAAATTGTGTGCAGTTAACACGGTACATCGAATCAAAATTCGATAGGGAAGAGGAAGATTATGAGTTAGAGGTGAGTTCAGCCGGTTTAACTTCACCATTTAAAGTCCTGCAACAATATCAAAAAAACGTTGGAAACGAGGTTGAAGTGTTATCAGCAGACGGCATCAAGCACACCGGAATTTTGGCTTTTGCGGGTGACGAAGAATTTAGATTGACAGTTGAAAAAGCGGTTAAGCCCGAAGGCGCCAAACGCAAGACAATTATACAAGAAGAAATGTTATTCTCATACAAAAATATTAAAACAACAAAACTGATCATTAGATTTAAATAAGCTATGAGCAAAAAAGAAGCGATTAATTTGATTGATACTTTTTCGGAATTTAAAGAGTTGAAAAGTATCGATAGAACTACCCTGATTTCTGTGATGGAAGAATCATTCAGAAGTGTTATTTCGAAAATGTTTGGAAGTGACGACAATTATGACGTGATTATTAATCCGGATAAGGGTGACTTTGAAATTTACCGCAACCGTACGGTAGTTGAAGATGAAAATATTGAGGATGAGAATATCGAAATCAAACTTTCGGAAGCAAAGAAAATTGACGAAGATTATGAAGTGGGTGAGGAAGTGACTGATACCGTTGATTTTATGGGTTTTGGCAGACGAGCCATTCTCAATCTGCGACAAACATTATCTTCTAAGATATTAGAACTTCAAAAGGAAAGTGTGTTTGCTAAATACAGCGAAAAAATTGGTCAGATTGTGAGTGCAGAGTTGTACCAAATCTGGAAAAAGGAAATGCTTTTGATTGATGATGAAGGCAATGAGTTGTATTTACCCAAAACCGAACAAATTCCAACAGATTTTTATCGCAAAGGCGATACCGTTCGTGCGGTTGTTGCCATGGTTGAAAATAAAAACAACAATCCGAAGATCATCTTATCGCGCGTTTCACCTGTTTTTCTGGAAAGATTATTTGAGATTGAAGTTCCTGAAATTCACGAAGGATTGATTACAATCAAAAAAATTGCCCGCATGCCCGGCGAAAGGGCGAAAGTTGCAGTTGAGTCGTACGACGACCGCATCGATCCGGTAGGAGCCTGTGTTGGAGTTAAAGGTTCACGTATTCACGGTATTGTGCGTGAACTACGCAACGAAAACATTGATGTGATCAATTTTACAAATAACATCAGTCTTTTCATTCAAAGATCGCTGAGTCCTGCTAAAATAACTTCAATTCGTTTCAACGAAGCGGAGAAAAAAGCAGAAATATACATGAAACCGGAAGAGGTTTCACAGGCCATCGGTAAAGGTGGATTGAATATCAAATTAGCCAGTATGTTGACAGGCTATGCACTTGATGTCTATCGTGATTTGGATGATGAAGAAGAAACAGAAGACATCTACTTAGATGAATTTAACGACGAAATAGAACAGTGGGTAATTGATGCATTCAAAAGCATTGGATATGATACTGCTAAAAGTGTGCTTGCAGTTCCACGTCAGGATTTGATTAGACGCACAGATCTCGAAGAAGAGACTATCGATGAGGTACTGAGGATATTGAAGGCCGAATTTGAGGAAGAAGACATTGTAAGCAATTCGTAAAATATCGTGAATTGCGGTATTGCATGCTTGTGATTTCAATAAAAAGCACTTAAAAAATTTAGAATAGAACATGCCCATAAGATTAAGTAAAGCTTGTAAAGAATTAAATATCGGTATAACAACTGCCGTTGATTTTTTAACAAAGAAAGGTAATAAGATTGCCGGTGATCCCAATTTGAAATTGTCGGATGACCTACATCTGTTATTGGTTAAGGAATTCAACAAAGATATGGCTCTGAAGATGGAGTCAGAGCGTATCAGTCAGGAAAGGCATCTCAAGGAGAAATCACCCACAGTTGCTTTGGAAGGTTTCGGCGAAAAGAAACCGGTTGAAAAAGAAGAAAATGTGATTCCGGTAGAAGTGCCTAAGGATCAATTGCCTTCCTTCAAACAAGTTGGAAAGATTGATTTGGACGCAAAACCTAAGAAACAAGAGCCAATCAAGGAGGAAGTTAAGGTTGAAGAAGTAAAAATCGAGGAAGTAAAAGTTGAGGACGCCAAGGTTGAAGAAGTTAAGATTGAGGAAGTTAAGGCTGAAGAGGTAAAAGAAGTTCCGCAGGCAATTATTGAAGTTGAAGTTCCTGAAACAATCGTACCAGAAACTAAACCCGAACAGGAAGAGCCCATCGTGGAAGTCCCTGTAGAAGTTGAGCTTGTTGAAATTGAAACGGCAGAATTGTCGAAAACTCAGGAACCGAAAGCTAAAGAGATTGAAAAGCCTGTAAAACATCAAGTTGAGACCATTTCAGATCCGGAATTAAAAGCTGTAGAAAAAGTTGAAGAAAAAGCACTACCTGTGGATGTCGAGAATAATGATGAAGCAGATATTGATACAACAGAGATATATACCATTGCAAGGCCGGTTCTCGACAAAACTCCGGTTGTGCTGGGTACCATCAATTTGGATTTGATCAATCAAAACACACGACCAAAACCCAAAACCAAAGAACAAAAGAAAAAGGAACGGGATGATAAAACCCGCCTGGTCGTTGATAGCAAAAAGGCTGCTTCAATCAAGGAAGAAGAAGAAAACAAAAAGAAAAAGAAACGGGAACGATTCTCAAATCAAAAAGTTGATATTGAGCATTTTCCTGCCGATCACTCGAAAAAGCCATTACAACATACGATTAAGCCAAAATTAGCCGTTGACAAGTTTAAAAAGCCGCTTAAAACCGTTGTTAACGAGGAAGAGGTTCAAAAGCAAATCAAGGAAACACTTGCCAGGATGGCAGGAGGAAATAAAAAAGGCAAAGGTTCGAAATATCGCCGCGAAAAGCGCGATACTTATTCAGCCCGTCAAAGTGAGCAGGAGCAACAGGATCGCGATCAGGAAACAGTTTTGAAACTTACTGAGTTTGTAACGGTAAGTGAATTGGCTGTGATGATGGATGCGTCTGTAAATGAGGTTATTGCTACTTGTATGAATATCGGCATGATGGTTTCCATCAATCAAAGGTTGGATGCTGAAACAATTAACATCGTTGCGGAGGAATTTGGATTTTCAACTGAATTTGTCAGTGCTGATGTGGTTGAAGCGATTGGATCAGACGAACCGGATACTGATGACAATTTACAACATCGGGCACCGATTGTAACCGTGATGGGTCACGTTGACCATGGTAAAACCTCATTGCTTGACTACATACGTAAAACGAATGTGATTGCCGGTGAGGCAGGTGGGATTACACAGCACATCGGAGCTTACAATGTTAAATTGGATGGCGGACAAAGAATTACTTTCTTAGATACACCGGGTCACGAAGCATTTACTGCCATGCGTGCCCGTGGTGCTAAAGTAACAGATATTGCCATTATCATTGTTGCTGCGGATGACAATGTGATGCCTCAGACCATAGAAGCCATTAATCACGCATCTGCTGCGGGTGTACCAATGGTTTTTGCCATTAACAAAGTTGATAAGCCGGGAGCTAATCCTGAGAAAATCAAAGAAACATTAGCAGGTATGAATTATTTGGTGGAAGATTGGGGTGGTAAATACCAGTCGCAGGATATTTCTGCCAAAGAAGGTCGGGGTATTCCTGAATTACTGGAAAAAGTATTATTGGAAGCAGAAATGCTTGAGTTGAAAGCCAATCCGGATAAACGCGCATTTGGTTCTGTAATCGAATCTTCGTTAGACAAAGGAAGAGGTTATGTTTCAACTATTTTAGTTCAGAACGGAACCTTGAATATGGGTGATGTTGTGTTGGCCGGTACTTATTTCGGAAAAGTCAAAGCCATGTTCAACGAACGTAATCAGAGAATACAAACTGCACGACCAGCTGAGCCTGTCTTGATATTGGGATTAAATGGTGCGCCTCAGGCGGGTGACAATTTCAATGTCATGCCTACAGAGCAGGAAGCGCGGGATGTCGCAAATAAAAGGGAACAGTTGCAACGCGAGCAAAGTTTGCGTACCAAAAAACATTTCACATTGGACGAGTTGGGTCGTCGTATCGCATTGGGTGATTTCAAAGAATTAAATATCATTGTAAAAGGTGATGTGGATGGTTCTGTGGAAGCATTGGCTGACTCTTTATTAAAACTTTCGACAGAGAATATACAGGTAAATGTGATTCACAAAGCGGTAGGTGCTATTTCGGATTCTGATATTATGTTAGCAGCTGCATCCAATGCCATCATTTGTGGTTTCCAGGTACGACCTTCGGCAAGTGCCCGCAAAATGGCTGAGAAAGAAGAAATTGATGTACGTTTGTATTCAATCATTTATGATGCAATTGAAGAAATCAGATCTGCCATGGAAGGGATGTTGTCGCCTGAAATTAAACAGGAAGTTACTGCAACTGTGGAGGTTCAAGAGGTCTTTAAGATTACCAAAGTCGGCACCATTGCCGGATGTTTGGTTCGTGAAGGTAAAATTAAACGCTCCAACAAAGTGCATATTATCCGCGATGGAATTGTTGTCTTTACCGGCGAACTTGAGTCGCTTAAACGATTCAAGGAAGATGTTAAAGAAGTCGGAACCAATTACGAATGTGGGTTGAATATCAAAAATTACAACGACATCAGGGTTGGAGATATGATTGAAAGTTACGAAGAAACTGAAGTGAAAAAAACATTGTAAATGGATTTGGGTTTTTGAATATTGATACAGTTGTATTTAAAAATTGAAATTATATTTGCGTAATTAAAATTACATCATTATCTTTGCCGACGAAATAAAATCAAAATGAAACGAAATTTGTTAAATACAGCATGGTGGTGGCACTTACGGAATTTAGTTCGTGGGTAATACAACCATAATATTTATCTAAAGAGAATATATTAAAAAAGGCTTGTCGGAACTCACGATAAGCCTTTTTTTAGTTGTTGAACTGTTGTGCTGCTGAATTGATTAAGTGTTAAGTTAAAAGTGTAAAAATGAAAAATCAACCGGACGAGAATGGTTATTATGGTGAATATGGGGGTGCATATATTCCTGAAATTCTGCATGGAGCGGTAGAGCGACTCAAAGAGGCTTTTTATGCAATCAAAGAAGATGCTGCGTTCAAAGCCACCTATTATGATTTGTTGAAAAACTATGTAGGTCGACCTTCACCTTTGTATCATGCGAAAAGATTATCTGAAAAATATGGAGCCACGATTTATTTGAAAAGAGAAGACCTGAACCATACCGGAGCACATAAAATTAATAATTCGCTGGGACAGATTTTGTTGGCAAAACGCATGGGCAAATCACGTATCATTGCCGAGACCGGTGCCGGACAACATGGTGTGGCAACGGCGACTGCTTGTGCCCTCATGGGTATGGAATGTATCGTATTCATGGGTAAGACGGATGTGGAAAGACAATTCCTGAACGTTCAGAAGATGCGTATGCTCGGAGCAACGGTCGAACCGGTAACCAGTGGTAACATGACTTTGAAGGATGCAACCAACGAAGCCATTCGGTACTGGTGTTCAAATCCAGATTCGTTTTACATCATTGGGTCGACAGTCGGCCCGCACCCTTACCCTGAAATGGTTGCTTTCTTTCAATCGGTTATCAGTGAGGAGATTAAAGCTCAATTGCAGGAGCAAGTCGGTCGCGATTATCCGGATTACTTGCTTGCTTGTGTGGGTGGAGGTAGTAATGCAATGGGGACTTATTACCATTATTTAGAGGATGATAGGGTGAAGATTATTTCGGCAGAGGCAGGTGGACTGGGGATTGATTCTGGCGAAACTGCTGCAACCATCCATGTGGGTACAATAGGCATTATTCATGGATTTAAATCGTTGTTAATGCAAAATGCAGACGGACAAATTATTGAACCGTATTCTATCTCAGCTGGATTGGATTATCCGGGTATTGGTCCTGCGCATGCGCATTATGCTGAAATTGGACGAACGAAGGTTTATGCCATCAACGATGATGAAGCACTTGAAGCTGCCTTTGAACTGACCAAGTTGGAAGGTATTATTCCAGCTATTGAATCGGCTCACGCCATCGCTATTTTAAAAAAGGAAAAGGCAAATTTTCATCCTGATGATATCGTTGTGCTGAATGTTTCTGGTAGAGGTGATAAGGATATGGAAACCTATGTAAAACACTTCTTTTAATGAGGATGTTAAGGCTTCAATATTCAAACTAATGTTTTCTCATGTTACTCATGTGGTTTATAATTATATAGTATGAAATTATACGTTCAAACAAAAAAGATGCTTGCAGACATGCAAACCCCTGTGGGCATCTACTTGAAAATTCGTGATTTATATACCAATTCGGTTTTGCTGGAAAGTTCCGATTATCACGGCGTGGAAAACAGTTATTCGTATATCGGTTTCAATCCGATCGGGGGCATTTCTGTGAATCGCTTTGTGATCAAGGAAGCATATCCGGATGGTCGCGAAATTGAAACTCCTGTCACCGATAAAATGACCGTCGCAGATCGTTTTGATGTGTTTCTGAAATCTTTTGAATTGCAAAACAAAGATGTTTCTCAGGGATTGTTCAATGGTTTATTGGGTTATACTTCTTACGAAGCGGTTCAGTATTTCGAAGATGTCAAATTATCTGCTCGCGAAACGGTGCCTGGTTCCATGCCCGGTTTGCACTATGTGTTGTTTAAATACATCATTGCAGTGAATCATTTCAACAACGAACTAACTATCCTGGAAAATCTTTTAGCCGGTGAGGAGTCGGGCATTGCAGTTATTGAAGAAATTTTACAGAATAACAATTTTGCCACATACGACTTCAAAGCCATTGGTGAAGAAAAATCGGATATTACCGATGAAAATTATAAAAAAATGGTAACCCGCGGAAAACAGGAGTGTTATAAAGGAAATGTGTTTCAAATTGTACTTTCCCGCAGGTTCTATCAGGAGTTCAAAGGAGATGATTTCATGTTATACCGCACCTTGCGTTCGGTCAATCCTTCCCCTTATCTGTTTTATTTCAATTTCGGTGATTTTCGTATCTTTGGCTCATCTCCTGAAGCGCATTTGGTGGTGGATTCGAAAAAGCAAAAAGCCTATATCAAGCCAATTGCCGGGACTTTTCGGCGCACTGGTGATGACGAACAAGATTTGGAACTGGCTGAAAAGTTAAGTAAAGACAAAAAAGAAAATGCCGAGCATGTGATGCTGGTCGATTTGGCGCGTAATGACTTGAGTCGCAACACCGACAAGGTAGAAGTGGAGGTTTTTCGGGAGGTTCAGTTTTATTCCCATGTGTTGCACCTTGTTTCGAGTGTGAGCGGCAAACTGTTGCCCGATACAAAAGTAATCAAGCTTTTTGCTGATACTTTTCCTGCAGGAACACTCTCGGGAGCTCCGAAAATAAAAGCGATGCAGTTAATTGATGGCATCGAACCACACGATCGGGGTCCTTATGGCGGTTGTTTGGGTTATATAGGTTTTGATGGCAGTTTTAATCAGGCAATTACAATTCGGTCATTCGTCAGCAAAAACAACACGCTTTATTACCAAGCGGGTGCAGGAATTGTTGCGAAATCGGATGAAGAAAGCGAAATGCAGGAAGTGAATAACAAACTAGCAGCGCTGAAACGAGCGATTGAGGTAGCGGCGAAGAGCTAAGAACTAAAAGCTATAAGCTATGATTTATACACTTATATGTACTTACATGGCTTATATGGTAAATAAATATTGCTTTCCGATTTGATATATAATAATTTTTGTACGAATAATTTTTGACTTTTATAAAAATATTTGCAAATGAAAATCTTGGTATTCGATAATTATGATTCTTTTACTTATAACCTCGTTCATGCGGTTAAGAAGTTGGGATATAAAGATGTAGAAGTACATCGCAATGATCAGATTACGTTGGAGGAGATTGCCCGGTTTGATAAAATTATCTTGTCCCCGGGTCCCGGACTGCCGGCGGAGTCGGGTGTTTTGTTGGATTTAATCAGAACTTATGCACCTGTTAAAAGCATTTTGGGGGTTTGTTTGGGCGAACAGGCAATTGCTGAGGCCTTTGGTGGCAAATTATTCAATTTGCCCGAGGTGTTTCATGGGGTTACATCCAATATCCATGTTTTGAATCAGGATTTGCTTTTTCGTAATCTGCCTGAAACGATGGTGGTGGGTCGTTACCATTCCTGGGCCGTGGATAAAGAATCTTTACCTGTATGTCTTGAAATTACGGCTGTCGATGATGCTGGTTTGATCATGGCATTGGCGCATAAAAGCTATGATGTTCGTGGCGTTCAGTTTCATCCGGAATCGGTGCTTACGCCGGAAGGGGAGACGATGTTGAAAAATTGGTTGGCATAGTGTCCGGTATAAATTATAAATAATACACGATTACTTATGAAACAAATATTAAATAGATTGTTTGATCACCAAGCCCTTTCGCGTGAGGAAGCTACTGAGGTGATGACGAATATGGCAGCCGGAAAATACAACGAGGCGCAGATTGCTGCATTTATTTCTGTCTATTTGATGCGAAGCATTGAATTGGAGGAGGTAATCGGTTTTCGTGACGCCTTGCTTTCGATGGCGGTGCCTGTAGATCTTTCTGATTATGTCATTATTGATATTGTTGGGACTGGAGGTGATGGGAAAAACACCTTCAATATTTCTACTGCGGCTTGTTTTGTCTTGGCAGGAGCGGGTTATCAGGTGGCCAAACACGGGAATTATGGTGCAACATCAGTCAGTGGTTCTTCCAACGTTTTGGAGTATTTTGGTGCAAAATTCACGACCAATCAGGATGTTTTAAAATCATCTTTGGATCAGTCGGGATTTGCCTATTTGCACGCTCCCATTTTCAATCCTGCGATGAAGCACGTAGCACCTGTTCGTAAGAATCTGGGTGTGCGGACTTTTTTCAATGTCTTGGGACCGCTTATCAATCCTGCAAAACCAAAATACCAGTGTTTGGGAGTTTATAATCTGAAAATGATGCGACTGTATAACTATATTTATCAGAATCTGGGGGTTCAGTATACCATTGTTCACAGTCTGGATGGATATGATGAGGTTTCGCTGACTGATACGACAAAAATTGCTAACAATTTTGGTGAATATGTATTGTCGCCATCAGAAATGGGTTATAGTAAGATTGAACAACAGGCATTGTGGGGTGGAGCTACCGTAGAAGATGCTGCTCGTATTTTTACGAATGTGCTTGAAAATAAAGCCGCTGACGCACAGCGGGATGCTGTTGTTATCAATGCTGCTTTTGCCATTCAAACCCGTTGTCCGCTGAAGAGCATTGAAGAATGTAAAACTGAAGCCATCGAGTCGCTGTTGAGTGGTGCTGCACAAAAATCATTGCTCAATTTTTTGAGTGTTTGTAGTTAATTTTTTTACCACAAAAGGCACAAAAGAGCTAAGAGCTAAGAGCTAAGAGCTAAAAGCTAAAAACTAAGAGCTAAAAGCTGAATTGGATAAATTGTATTGACTTAGGTGTACTTATGTGACTAATGTGGTTTAATAATTAATATTTGTCTTTTGTGTTCCCTTAGTCTTCCTTTTGTTCCTTTTGTGGTTTATATAATATTATAATTAGATGACAATTTTAGATCAAATTATCGTTGACAAAGCAATTGAGGTTGCAGAACGTAAAAAATTAGTCAGTATTGACGATTTGCGCACTGCTCCTTACTTCAACAGGAAGTGTATTTCTCTGAGGAGCAGTTTGCTGAACTCGCAATCAGGTATCATTTCTGAGTTTAAGCGAAAATCACCATCCAAAGGATGGTTGCATGAAGATGCGGATGTGGTTGAAATCACTTCGGGATATGATGCGGCTGGAGCTTCCGGTATTTCTGTTCTGACAGATATGCCCTATTTTGGAGGTGTTTCGGAGGATCTGATTGCAGCACGACCGCATGTGAATTGTCCGGTTTTGCGGAAAGATTTCATGATTGATGTGTATCAATTGTATGAAGCCAAAGCCATGGGAGCAGATGTGATTTTGTTGATTGCAGCGGCATTGTCGGTCGAAAAGACAAACGAACTGGCCATGAAAGCACACGAACTGGGCATGGAAGTTTTACTCGAGGTTCATGATCAAGCAGAACTTGGTCATGTAAATGATCATGTTGATCTAGTTGGCGTGAACAACCGCAATCTGAAAACTTTTGAAGTTGGGCTGGAGGTTTCCTTTGAATTGGCTGCTTTGATTCCTGACAAATTTGTAAAAATCAGCGAAAGTGGTATTTCTTCCACTGAGTCAGTAAAATTACTCAGAAAAGTTGGCTATAAAGGATTTTTGATGGGAGAGAATTTTATGAAAGAGCTTAATCCGGCAGCGGCGTTGAGCAAGTTTGTCGATGAGTTAATTGGTAAGTAGATATATACGGAGAAATTTATTTTCGAGAAATGGATTTGTTAATCAAAATATGTGGCATGCGTGATTCGGAGAGTATCCGACAGGTTGGTTTGTTGGAAGCCGACTTCATGGGTTTTATTTTTTATTCCAAATCTCCCAGATACGTCGATGATTCTGTAGAGCTAATTATAAGCAACATGCCACCATCAATCAAAAAAACCGGGGTTTTTGTCAATGAATCTGAAGATATGATCATGCAAATCGTCAAAAAACACGAATTGCATGCTGTGCAATTGCATGGCAACGAAAGCGCGAACCTTTGCAAATCTTTGAAAGATAAAGGCTTGGTTGTAATAAAGGCTTTTTCAATTTTTTCCAAAGATGATTTCAAGCAAACACAGGCTTATGAAAGAATGGTCGATTATTTCCTTTTTGACACCAAGACTCCTAACTACGGCGGGTCGGGTCTGCAATTCGATTGGAATACTCTGGAAGCTTATGTCGGAGTAACGCCTTTTTTCCTGAGTGGCGGTATTGGTGCTGATGATATGGGTGCCATTGCACGGATTAAACATCCAAAATTTACAGGAGTTGATTTAAATAGCAAGTTTGAAACATCACCCGGCATCAAAGATTATGACTTGTTAAATAGTTTTATCACCAAAATTAGAAATCATGAATCGCATTCGTAAACTTTTCAGTCAAAAGAAATCTCAGATATTATCAGTGTATTTTACTGCCGGTTTTCCTCAGTTAGCTGATACAGTCCCGATACTAAAAGCATTACAAGCCAATGGTGTTGATTTGGTGGAGATTGGCATTCCGTTTTCAGACCCAATGGCTGACGGTTTGGTGATACAAGCATCTAATCACGTAGCCCTGCAAAACGGCATGAGTATCCGAAAATTATTTGAGCAATTAACCGATGTTCGTAACGAAATACATATTCCTTTGGTGATGATGGGTTATCTCAATCCAATCATGCAGTTTGGTTTTGAAAATTTCTGTCGTGCATGCAAGCGGGTAGGCGTGGATGGTATGATTATCCCGGATTTACCCATGTCTGATTATCTGTCTAGCTACAAATCAATTGCAGAATCATACGATTTGAAATTCATCTTTTTGATTACCCCTGAAACATCTGATGCAAGAATCCGACAGATTGATGAAGAGACCGATGGATTTATTTACATGGTATCATCCGCAGCTGTTACCGGTACGCAAAGTAGCTTTGATACACGTATTGCATACTTCAACCGGATTAATGCAATGAATTTGAAGAATGCTCGTCTGATTGGTTTTGGTGTTTCTAACAAAGCCACATTGGATGTTGTCAATCAATATGCTTTCGGTGCAATTATTGGTTCTGCATTTATAAAAGCTTTACAAGAAACCAAAGATGTGGAATTAGGAGTAAAGCTATTGCTGAGAAATCTTGAAAAGTAATCCAGATTCTTCGCAACGTTCTAAATGAAATTTTCGCGTAATAAAAATGTTTACCAGACACTGATGTTTTTTTGCTTTTAGCTTTGCAGGTTTTGATTTCTCAAAGAAATGTTTATTTTTGTCTCCAAATTATCATTCATAATGCTATGAGAAAAACAATTGTACTTTTAATTACATTGCTGTTGATAGGTGCAACAGACTTATTTTCTCAAAACGAGATACCACAGTTAAGTGCTGTTGATACCACCCAGCAGCAAGAAATTAAACCGGCGTTTCCGGTAATTTTATTCTCAGATACACTCTTTTATGTTGATGCCAAACAGGCTTCTCTTGGTCCACGAGAGCGGGCAGTCAATATCTCAAAACGCTTACTGAATATATTCGAAGATGATTCTGCCAATGGCAGTGAGGTTTATGCCTCATTAAGTGGCAATTATGTCGATATCGTATGCGGGGATGTCATTATCATGAGTCTTTCTGAAGAAGATGCCCTCAGTCAAAACACAACTAACGAGCTATTGGCACTGCACTACATTCAAATAATCAAATCAAGTTTTGCAGAGGCCAAGAAAGACAGGGATTTAGTGACGGTTATCATTCGAATCGTACTTGTCTTGCTGGTATTGGCAGGAATATTTTTGCTGATAACGCTGATCAGGCGGGGATATGAGTTTGTGCTTCGCAAAATCACCGAGAACAAAGACAAATGGTTGAAAAGCCTTTCTTATAAAGATTATACATTCCTGACCGCAGAACAGGAATTGAATATTGCGTTGTGGCTATTGAAAATTCTCAAATGGTTTGTGGTCATCATTTTGGTGTATATGCTTTTACCGTTGATATTCAGTATTTTTCCATTTTCAAGGGGATGGGCAAATACACTCTTTGGTTTTGTTTGGGGTCCTTTCAAAGGCATGATGCTTTCAATTTGGGATTATTTACCTAACTTATTCACCATTATTGTCATCTATTTCATTTTTAAATATCTAATTCGATTTGTCAAATATGTGTTCGATGAAATTGAAGGTGGAAATTTAAAGATTTCGGGGTTTCATCAGGATTGGGCATTGCCGACTTTCAGCATTGTCAAGTTTTTGTTGTATGCGTTCATGTTTGTGCTCATCTTCCCCTATCTGCCGGGTTCTGATTCTGGGATCTTCCGGGGAGTCTCTGTGTTTATTGGCATTTTATTTTCATTGGGCTCATCTACTGCCATTTCAAACATGGTTGCAGGTTTTGTAATTACATACATGCGACCTTTCAAAATAGGTGATCGTATTAAAATTGGCGAAATAGTTGGTGATGTAGTCGAAAAAACGATGTTGGTGACGCGATTACGTACTTTAAAAAATGAGGAAATTACAATTCCGAATGCTGCTGTTTTATCAGGAAATACAACTAACTACTCAGCGTTAGCAAAAACTGACGGATTGATTTTGCATACAACAGTGACTATTGGATATGATGTCTCCTGGCGGAATATGCACAAAGCTTTACTCGAAGCGGCAGCGCGTACGCCCAACCTGATGACGGAAAAGAAACCATTCGTATTGCAGACCAGTCTGGATGATTTTTATGTATCCTATCAATTAAATGTATACACCACAGAATCGAATGTCTTGGCACCCATTTATTCAGATTTACATAAGCATATCTTGGATGTTTGTGCCGAAATGGGCATTGAAATTATGTCGCCGCACTATCGAGCCGAACGGGATGGGAATGAAATTACTATTCCACGCATGGATGGAGCTCATCCGAATGATAAAAATGTAAATTGATGTTTGTGTAATCAAAAAACATTTTTTATCTTTGCG
>JAUSNQ010000205.1 GCA_030655595.1 Paludibacter sp. | reverse complement strand
CTCATCTCAAAAATGTAATTCCAACAATCCTCTTCGTTCTTAAATTGCATTAGGAACTCTTGAAAATCCTTTGGGTAATGTTCGTTTGTATTCATGATGCAAAGTTACAAAATTTTACTTGACCGAAAGGGATAAGCAGTTTTTTTTATTTAATGGTTTCTTTAAAAATTGGACACCAGTTATGTAGCTGATAGCTTGTACAGCCAATTGTAAAAGTTACCTGTTCACCTCTGTTATCTCTGAGATTACCGCGAGCACCGTTTAACTGGCCGGTGGTCATGCCATTTATTGCATAAGTCAGGATATCACCGGCATCAACTATTCCCGAGCATACAAATTTAACTTCATCTTCACTGATTAGTTCGACGGATTCGATTTCGATTTCAGTATTTCCGCGATAGATATTGAATCCGTAATTTTTGATGAAACGAACCTGCTTTGTATCAAAGGTCAGAGGCTTAACCGGCACATGGAATTTAACAGTTAAAATATTCCCGTTACGTACATAGTCAATTGGATGAATGGGTAACATATTTTCACCATCGACAACAGCTTTTTTAATAGCATAACCAAAATCTGCGCCTGTTAACTTAGCAGATTCGGCACGTTGATGCACATTATCAAGTCCATATTCAAAAGGGTACATGGTTGTTGCAAGGATAAATTTTTCCGGTTTTTCCAGCGCCATCTGATATAATGCCACGGAGATATCCGGATTGGGTGCTTTGTCGATGTTTCCCCCCGAGCGAAGCATCCAGTAGCGATTAAAAGAAGCTGTCTGAGAAAGAACACAAGGGATAGTCTCGGTTTGTCCGCTGATGGCTTTCACGTCCAATTCGATATCTTCCTGAAGTTTGGTCAGATGACTTTTGTAAGTTTCAGGATTCATGTAAGTTGACAAGTCTTGTTCTCCGTGAATCCACGTGAAGCAAGGCACATGATACGATTTTCCGTCGGCTGAAGCCAGTGCTTTTGCACGCTGCACACCTCTTACAAGATAATCATAAGTGTTTGTTGTACCAGTACCTTTGTTAAGTCCCGTGATGGATGTCCCTCCTTTTCCCGGGGCATGAAAAAAGAACTGTTTGTCGAAACTACCATTATCTTTCACGATTGTTTCGATCAGCATTTCCGACATGCCACTGTATGGAGATTCGGCATAATTAGTATGATTCAGCCATACTTTCTCAACCAAAGGAACGAAAGTTACACTTGAAAAATCGGCAGTAGAATAATCCAGTGTTCGGAGTTCTTTGCTGAACATAATTGAGTTGTATTTCTGTTCCTTGCTGATCACACAAGTATCCACAGATCCAAGTGACAAGGATTGCCCGTATCCGATGATGTGGTTCAGATCAGATAAACTTATCTGAGCAGTTACTGCTGAAATCATCAATGACAATAGAATCACAGGCAGATATCTTAATTTGAAGTGGTTATTAAATTTTTCCATAAATTGTTTTTAATGGAGTTGTTTTATTTTTTAATTTGAATACGTTGCGTATAAGTGCCTTGTTCTGTGTTTATCAAAATCAAGTATAAACCTGACTGCAATTGGTTCAGAAAAACGTTTTCCCGGTTTTCATCAGTTATATAAACTATTTTACCCGTCAGGTCAATTACACTTACACGGTTTATTTTGTCTGCACCGCGGATTTGAATTTGTCCTGCAGTAGGATTGGGGTAGATGCTTATACCGGCTGTATTGATTGAAGGCATTCCGGTACCGTTCACTGCAACGTACTCGCATGCTCCGAGACAGGGAATTGATGCACGTTTCACATTTAGCTGGTCAAGTCCTGGAATCAGTTCCGGTTCGTAGAAGCCATATGTGAAACCGGCTCCATATGCGATGCTGCTTTCTCCGGATAACTTGATTGTACCATCAGGATCTTTCAGAGGTTTCCTGGGTTCTCCGGTTTCAAAGGCATTGAAAAGTTCCGGCTCCTGATTGTAGGCAAAAGGAATTGTTGCCACCAGAACGTCAAGTCCTACCGAATTTCCTGTAATATTATTGCTGCCTGATAAATTGTACAATGCTGTATTCAGTGCGCTTACATCCTGTGTACCGTTTGCATTGTAGTTGTAAGCGAAAATATTATTGATAAGCAGGATAGAAAAAGTATAAGCAATAGTTTTTGTGTTATCAATCAGCAATGCTCCGGGAGAAGTTCCAGAAGCCTGATTTCCTGCAAACGTGTTGTTTATAAAGGTCATTCCACCGGCTGTTGCTACAGATGAGTTTGTTGAGAATAATACTGCTCCGGTTGAAGTTCCGGAATTATTCGTGAAAGTACAGTTCGTTATTAAAGTGGTTGACTGATTATGGTTTGCGGCAATTGCGCCGCCACCTCCGTTTGCGTTACTGCAAACATTAGAATCGAAAAGACAACCGTAAATATCAACAATGCCATTTGTTTGAGAATAGTTTACTATTGCTCCACCAACTGTTCCTTGTGCTTCGTTGTTTATGAATTCAGACTGTTTGATTGAGGCTTTTCCATATGTAGCCAAAGCCGATCCATTCAGTTTGGCAAGGTTACCTTCGAATAAACAGTTATCCACTAAAGCATCTCCTTTTAACATAGCAGCACCTCCGTTTGAACTTGTTGCTTGATTATTAGTGAATGTAGAGTTGTATAGTTTGATTGTACTGCTGTTATGGTTCACGTGAATAGCTCCGGCATAATTTCCTTTACCCCCGTCAATATTTAAATTGTAGGCAAATAATTTGCTAAAATTAAACAACGTAATTCCAGCTCCGCAATTTGCGATATTACTAGCGGTAGCATGCGTTCCTGTAATATCTCCCGGTTTAAGGGTGATGTTTTTTAATGTAACTTCCGATGAAGTTGCTTCGGTGTCGGTACTTCCGTTGCCGATAATGATAAGTTTCTGTTTCGTTACGCCGGGGTCGTTTACCTTGATGGTTGCACCCTGGCCATCAATGACCATCGACTTGGCAATATTCAGTTCAGCATTCAACGTAATTTCATAATCTCCCGGAATGATGATTGTGTCACCGGCACTGGCATCAATCACGGCTTGTCTCAAAGATCCGTTTCCGGAGTCAGCATTCGATGTAATCAGCATTTTTTTATTATTTCCTTCGATAGGGACATCGGGTTCTGATAGACCGTCAGTTCTTTCTATCCGACAGGCGTCAATTCCATATGTGTTCCCTTTTAGTATCTCAAAACGAAGTTTATCTTCCAATTCAGCAGGAACGTCAGCATAATCAATATTCATCTTATAGCGTGTCCATGCTGATGTCAGGTTAATTGTTCCCAGATTCTTATTTCCCAGCAGTATCCGCATTTGCCCATTTTCATCTTCAGATCTGGCATAAAAAGATAAGTCAATATTTGTTCGGGGAATGCGTAAACTACCCGGGAGTGTTTCAATGAAAGTGCCATCGTTCTCGTTTTGTGTGCTAATCGTGAAAGCATAATCGGTATCACGGTGTCCGGCACCTCTTTTAACGCAGGCGTTATTTCCTGTGTTCGCAAACCAGTAATTTGAAACAGGTTCAATGCCAGCAATTGTCCACGATTCAAAACTTCCGTCAACAAAGTAATCCTTGTGACTATCTGTTACTTCGTATAATTGAGGAAATGCAATGTAGTACTCACATTCTCTGGTGATTGTATTGCCGTTATTGCAGTTAGGAAATAAAGAGAAACGAACTACATCAAGCCGGTTAATATCTTCTACTTGTGATAAATCAAAATCAAGAGTTTGAAGTTTCCAATTACCCGGGATGTGATAGTTTAGAGAACTGGAAGATACTGATTGTGATATGATTTGTGCAGCCCGTGTGCCGCTTTCATTCGTGTAGTTTTCATTTAAGAAATTTACTTCAGCAGTATAATAAATATCCCTTGATGAAATCCATGCCCAAAACGTTAACCTGTACTTTTTTTGTTTAAGACCGGTAACGCGTTGTGTTATCTGGCAGTTATTGCGGCTGTTGAGATCAGAAACTTTGTACGCAACTTTACTGTAAAGTATACTATCGGAAAAACCGAATTGTTTAGTCCTGAAAATCTCTCCAGATACCACATCATTGTTCAATACGTGAATCCATTTGTTGTTTTCAGCAAAGGAATTAACCGCAAACGGCAACTCGAAATTGGAATCGTTCAGGATATTCTTTTGGGCATATCCAGACGTAAACACCAACAAAGCAGACAAAATAATGAATGTTTTTTTTGTCATAAGAAGTTATATTGAATAACTCTTTATGACGAATATTTCTGTATCCGTCATAAAGAGTCAAGTGTATTTATTTAATGTAAAACTTTTGTGTTATGATCCCTTCAGTTGTGTAAGCACGCAGTAAATACATTCCACTGACAATTGAATTTAATGACATGACAGTAGAAGGATTTTTGCTTAACAATACCGTTTTCCCGGAGATATCAACTAGCTCTACTTTGCCGATAGTGAAATCCGTAATGATGTTGATATAATCAGTGGCGGGGTTGGGATAAATGGAAAGTTTCACTCTTTCAGTATCAAATGATTTAATACCCGTTGATAAATCATATTCCACAGCACCTACACAAGGAGGCGTTCCTCTCAGGTACCCGAGTTGATCGTGTGTTGGGATGGTAAAACCAGTAAGCGAGCTTTTCCCTGCTTCATAAGCAACACTGTTTTGTCCAGAGAGTTTAACCGTTCCATCTTCATGCAGCAGCGGTTTTCTGTTGCCAGATGTTGTAAAAGTTGCAAACAAATTAGATTCCGGACTGTAACTGAAACTAATAGCATCAGTCTGGCCGATTGTTCCTGTGGTCGTTCCAAGAATGCTGGTATTGGCATCAACAATACCAGTTCCGCTGTTTGTTAGATCGTTTGTGTTTGCCCCTACATAATTATACGCAACGATTGAATTAACGATATTAACTTTTACGGTGTTCAAATCGCGGATAAAAGCGATCCCGTTCAATTTGGATGTATTGCCAACCATCGTACAATTAATGAGGTTGGTGATTCCTGCGTATGTTGTAAAAATACTTCCTGCATTGTTGGAGGATACACTTGCTTCAACATTGCTGGTGTTATTATAAAATGTACAGTTTGTAAAACCGATGGTAGTTTCGGCATTACCCGACTGTCCGAAAACTGCTGCTCCTCTTGCTTCCGCGGTATTATCAGCAAACAAGCAATCGGTAAAGTTAGCGTATGTCCCATTGTTCGTGTTGAAAATAACTCCACCGTAAGCTCCGTTTGTTGTTGTCGAAGCAGTGTTTTCTTTAAAAACACATTTATATGCATCCAGGGCTTTATTGGTAACAATAGCAGATCCGTTGTGAGTGGTTGAATTGTTTGTAAAGGTACAATCTGTAATTGTCATAAATCCTTTGTTGTATAAACCACCGGCATTGTTGATGGCCGAATTGCCCGAGAAGACACATGACTTCAGCGTGACATTCGCATTGACATTATTTTGCTGGAATGCGCCGGAATAGGTTCCTTTACTATCTAAAAACGAAACATTTTCCAGATGCAATGTGCAAGTTACATCAAGTAACATAATACCACCGCAGTTCAGGACATTTGATGCTGTGGCATGTCTTCCTTGTACGTTACCACCCTTTAAGGTGAGGTTGTATAAAGCTCCTTCTGTCAATGCGGGATTGTTCAAAGTAAAAATTCTGATTGCTGAAACTCCTGATTCTGTTACCTGAATTGTAGCTCCCTGACCATTGATAGACAAGTTTTTGTCAATAGTTAATTCAGATTCGATAGTAACCGTAAAGTTTCCCGGAATTACAATACTATCTCCATCTAACGCATCAGCAATAGCCTGACGAAATGAGCCTTCGCCGCTGTCGGCATTTGAATTTACAACAATTATGTTTTGAGAATATAGACATGCTCCAGAGAGCATCAACGCTAAAACCAGTAAAAAACTTGTAACTCTTTTCATTTTTTTTAGTATTAAATTGTTAGTACATGTGTTATTAATTAGATTTTTTTAATCTTGTGCCCACCAAACCTTACTTTCCATATCATTAATTCCGCCTAATTTTTGAACAGCGATTTCATAATTGGTCGTGTTTACCGATTGCAGGATAGAGGGGTAACGCAACCTCGTTGGGAGGGTCATGTTGTTTTCAAGAGCATTCCCTTTAGGCATAACAGGATAGCCTGTGCGGTTGTAATCGTACCAGCTTTCTGCTCCATTGAAGAACAGGGCAACCCATTTTTGTTCAATAATTTTCTCCAACGAGCCATTAAACTTAACATCCACTTGTGCAATGAAAAGTTCTTTTCCTGCATTACTTAAAGTTACCGACCATTCGTCAAACGAAGCTTTAATACCTCTTTTGTAATGTTCTTCTGCCGAAATGCCCGTGTCAACCCAACCATTTAGCGATGCTTCTGAAAGTATAAACTGTAATTCGGAATAAGTCATAATCGATAAAGGAGTAGTCACACCCTGTAAATTTGGAGAAAAACGCGATACACCTATGCCGCTGTTGTCGATGGCTTCAATGATATATGCGTTGTCATGGCCACTTTCGATACCATAATAAGCTCCACCTGCAGATGTCATATATTTTGAACGACGCTGGTCGCCGGTTTTATTCATCAAATCAACCAAACGGGAACACATACGATAATTACCTGAGAACTCTGTATTTTTAATTCCATAAAATGGATTTACAAATGGTTCAACTCCGTTGTACTTAATTGTTGCTCCATCAGAAACAGAAGTAAAAATTGGATAATTACGAATGTCATTAATCATGCGCGCCATTTCTTGGATCGGATTATTTCCGTTACCAAGTTTAAAATCCGTTCTTTTTGATATTCTCATCAACATTCTGATCCTTAATGAGTTTGAGAATTTTCTCCAGTTTGCAACATTCCCATTATACAAGATGTCGAATGTCACGTCAGCATTTGACATACTTGAGATAGTTGAAAGGATTGTGTTTGCACTGTCAAGATCGTTGAGAAGGCTTAAGTAAACATCTTCCTGAGAGTCGAACTTCGGTTGAAGATTTCCATCCATCACCTGAAACGCTTCACTATAAGGGACATCTCCAAAGATATCTGTGACATTTGACACAAGCCAAGCTCTCATGATATATCCAATACCAAGCGCATAAGGTATATTGTATTTTTCTGCGTTAATACACATATCGTTGGCATCATTAGCCCTTCTGTATAAATTTGTCCAAAGGTATTTAGGATCCGAATCTTTGATAATATACTGGCTGATGGCTTCAAAACCATTTGTTTGTACGGAATATTGCATCAACTGGCTAAATAGCCTGTGGTGTCGGCTTATAAGTACATTGTGACCGTAATATATTACTGGAGTCAGCATCGACATGGGTTGCACTGCGCTCATCTTGTTATTGTCGGTATTAATTTCTTCAAATTTGTCGGTACAAGCAGCATTAGTCAGTATTACTAAAATCAGTATATAGATTAAACTTTTAAAATTGATGATATTTCTCATGACTGTTTTTTTATTTTAATAAATTTGTTAAAAACTTACTTTCAGTGTTGCTCCAAAAGTTCTGGAAGAAGGAAGCTGAGCGGTTTCAAAACCCGGAGTGATTTCAGCATCATTCAAGGTTGCAACTTCCGGATCAAAAATCGGATAATCAGTCCAGCAGTATAAATCCCTACCAAAGAGCGATAATGATATTGATTCCAGAAATTCAACTTTATCCAATATTTTTTTCGGTACAGAGTAAGAGATGTTGATCTCCCTGAGTTTCAGGTATGCTGTTGAAACCAGGTTTGATTCTACATTATCTATCTGAAAGTATTTGGTATAATACTCTCCGATACTTTGTGTTACAGTTTGATTATAATTGTAAGTCCCGTCACCGTTTAATACAACACCATCTCCAATAAGACCATCATATCTACCTACAGTAGTCTGTTGCATTCGTCCGAACTGATTGAACTTCTGATAAGAGAGAGAATATACTTGTCCGCCAGCTTGTCCATCAAATAAAACACTGAAGTTTAAATTTTTATATCTGACAGACGTGCCGAAAGAACCTTTCCAGTCCGGTGAAGTTTCTCCTATGTATTTGCTGTTTGTTACATCAACCAATGGATAGCCTGTAGCAGCATCATATACGATTTTCCCGCTTATATCTTCAATTGAATTGTCCGGATTAACAACAACTGATCCTTCAGGGGCTCTGACGAATCCGCTACCATACATTGCACTTAATGTTCCACCGCGCCTTGCTTCAACCGTTCCACGCGGTCCGCTTGTAATAATCCAGGAGTCAACACCTTCAGCAAGTTCCACGACGAGGTTGTTGTTTTTCGACCAGGTTCCATTAAGTTTCCATGTAAAGTCTTTTGTTTTAACCGGTGTGTAGTTGGCACTTAATTCCCATCCCCAGTTCCTGATCAGACCCGCATTTTGCATTGAAAACTGCGCTCCTGTTGCAGGATCAATCGGAACTTGTAGAATTAGATTTTTACTGTCACTGTTGTAATAGGTCAGGTCGAAACCCAGTTTGTTTCTGAAGAAACGCATTTCTGTTCCAAACTCATAACTGGTTACCATTTCGGGTTTCAAATCAGGATTGTTGGCTGTAATTGGCAGTACATATGAACCCCCGAAACTTGTTGTGGAGTAATCACGCGCCAATCTGTACGGTTTTGTGTCATTTCCCACTTGTGCATAAGACATTCGGATTTTAGCAAAAGTTAGATAAGGACTCTTTATGTTGAAGAAATCAGTTGGAATAAAACTTGTGCTGATTGAAGGATAAAAATATGAGTTATTATGTAGTGGAAGCGTACTTGACCAATCGTTACGTCCGGTAATATCGACGTAGATTGAATTCAGATACGAAAACTGGACTAAACTATATAAGCTATTAATCACTTTATGACTTTCGAAATTACCGGTAAGCAACCTGTCTTTTGAATTTGACAAAGTATAAACCCCCGGAATTTGAAGTGATTCAGCGCGGATATCAATGTTTTTATAATCACTGATCATACTGTTTCCTCCGAAAGAAGCCGTTATACCGATTTGTTTTTCTTCTCCAAATCGATTATCATACCTTAAAATGAAATCGTGATTCATTTCAAGATTGATTACGTTTTGTTCTCGGTACTCTCCGTTTGGTGTTTTTTTACTTGAAAGCGGACGTTTGTAATATCTGAATTCATCACTCATGTCTAACCCGCTTCTAAGCATCAGTGAAAGATTCTTCAGAAGCTTTATATTCAGGTTGAAGTTACCGAAAATCCGATCGCGTTTTTGAGCATTAGTCTGTTCATATACAGAAAAAAACGGATTATCGGCGTTTGTGTTGAAGCGATTATCTTGTAATACATTTTCCTCCTGCCAATAATCACGGTACCAATCCATATTAATATTGGGAGAAGTAGTAAGCAAAGAATACATGACTGATGTGGGACCATAACCTACAGTAGGCAGGTTGTCGCTTGATTTGTGGTAGTAGTTAATCTTCGATTCAAGGGTAATGCGTTTTGTAATATCCTGTTTTCCGGAAAAGGCGATACGCTGATCACTGAATCCCGTATTTTCCATGATCCAGTCGTTGCGCCTATCGGTAAATGATAAACGCATATCTCCTTGGTCGTTACCTCCCTGAACTGTAACGGTATTTGTAAGGGTATGACCAGGCTTGAAAAAGCCTTTAAACCAGTTGTCGTACGCAACCCACGGTGTCCTTATCCGGTTTCCTTCTTCATCCAGGTTAAGACCTGTAGTCGCATTATAAATCTGGTAATACATCTGACCTTCAAGTTTAGGTCCCCATGACTGACTGCTGTGTGTGCTTGCACCATCAGCGCTGGATCCGTACGAGTAATACAAATGTTTTCCTATACCACCTGAGCCATATTCGTTTTGAAGATCAGGCCATCTGGATACTTCATCATATGCGTATGTTGACGAGATTGTTACTCCAAGTTTACCGGTTGTTTTCCCGGATTTGGTAGTGATTATGATGGCTCCGTTTGCAGCTCTTGACCCATACAAAGCCGTTGCAGAAGCCCCTTTCAATACGCTGATGCTTTCGATGTCGTCTGGGTTAATATCACTGGCTCCATTTCCAAAGTCGATGGGCATATCTCCCGCATTGACATTGTGAGCACTGCTTCCTCCTGAAGTCATACCACTGGAAATTGGAACACCATCAACAACAAATAAAGCTCCGTTGTTTGAAAGGTCAAGAGATGATTCACCACGTAAGGTAACACGAACTGAACCGGAAGGACCCGTACTTGCTTTATTGAAATTTAAACCGGCTACCTTTCCCGAAAGAGAATTCAGGAAGTTTGTTGTCGGAGCCGACAGTTCTTCGCCGCTTACTTTCGAAACCGCGTACCCAAGTGCTTTCTCTTCTCTTTTCATACCAAGAGCCGTCACGATAAGTTCGTTTATTTGTAAACTTTCCTGGTACATTTTCACATTGATTATGCCCTGATTGCGTACAGAAACACTCTGTATTGCATATCCGATATAGGAAAAATCAAGCATTCCATCTGCAGGAGCCAATAAGGAGTATACTCCATTTATATCAGATATTGTTCCTGTATTTTCTCCTTTGATCTTGATATTCACTCCAATAAGAGCTTCACCAAGTTCATCTTTGATAATCCCCGATACCTTGATTAAATTGTGCTTGTTTCCTGCTTCTTTTGAAATGGCGGCATTTAATACGATTTGATTTTTTACAATTTGATAACGGATTCCCGCATTTGAAAAGATTTCATTCAGGATTTCATTAATATTCCCACTTTTTATTCTGACAGAAACCAGTTGTTTTGTGTTTACTTCATTATCTTTATAGAAAAAGGTGTATTTTGTTTGTCTTTCGATAGATTTGAAGATTTCTTCAAGCGGAGTCTGATTGAAATTTAACTCAATCTCACTGTTGGTCTGAGCCATCAATAGAGAGGGTAGGCATGTTGAAAAACCAAGTAGTAGTAAAATTGTCAGTTTCCTGATGTCTTGTTTTAATAGATTTAGAATTGAAATCATGGTAAATGAATTAAATTATTTTTGGTTATCATTAATAATCTGAAAATAAGATTTGTCTTTTGAAATTTGAATTACAGAAATCTCTAAAGAGTCAAAATATAATCCGCAAAAAGTTTCATTTGCTTTTACAACTGACAATGCTTTAAACTACTGAGATTTAGTATAACATAGTAAGAACCTCCGTTTAAGTATAAAGAGGCAGGTGTGACCAGATGTGCCTAAAGGAAAGATGTTAAAAGTGGAAATCCAATATTTTTATTTAGTTAATTCTCAGAGAAACAGGCTAATAAATAAGAACGGTGTCTTTCTCTATTTTGTATTTTATAGAAGTGTTCAGTTTTATAATCTCCATTATCTGTTGTATGCTTTCACCATGTTTAAATTTGCCGGTGAAAGTTGCATTGTCAAATTTGCGATTTTCTATGACAAATGTGTAGTTATATCTTCTTTCAAGATTATTGCAGAGATCAGGAAAAGAAATAGCTTTGAAAATAAATTCTCCATCTTTCCAAGAACTGAAGTCATTTGCATCGATGTGACGATTAATTTGTAATTGAGATTTATTCTTATTGAGTACGATTTGTTCATTAGGTTTCAAAACAAACTTTCGTTTATGGTTAACTAAACTAAGTTCGATTGAACCGTGTTCAAGAGTGACTACTCCGATGCTGTCACTTGGATAATTTTTAAAATTAAATGCTGTCCCGAGTACTTTTACCCTGATACGCTGAGATAAAACAATAAATGGAGCTTTATCTTTTTTTACATCGAAATAACCTTCTCCCCAAAGTTTTACTCTCCTTTCATTCCCCGTAAACCTGTTGGGGTAAATCATCTTGCTGCCACTGTTAAGATGTACCCATGTCCCATCGGGGAGTTCGATTTTCGAATATACACCTTTGGGTGTATTCACTTCAATTTCCGAAACCTGATTCAGTGTAAAGGTATAATATCCCAACGAAAACAATAAAATAAACATAGCTGCAATGGTAATCCAGTATGGCATTGAGCGGAACTTCTTTGTTTCCGGAGTTTTTCCGGTGAAAATTTTCTGATGCGTCAGTTTGAGGACATCCTCTTTCGTAGTGTCCTGATTCTTCATATCAATGATAGGTTCGATATAATTCAGTGTTTCGTATGTTCTTTTTAATTGGGAATCGCTCTCAAGTGCCAGAAACAACTCTTGCTTTTCTTTATCTGAAATTGAATTCGAAATATCTTTCGAGATCAGATCCCACAATTTATCTTCAGTTATCTTCATGAAATAATAAGATTACATATATTGTTTAATAATCAAACCTAATTTTTTAACTGCAATGCACATCTGTGCGTGAACAGTTTTTTCGGATATAGATAAAATTTTTGCAACTTCCTTATAGGTTTTTTTCTCTCCTCTGATTAATGTGAAAATTAATCGGCAACGTTCAGGTAAATTGTTGATTGCTTTTTCAATTAAGTCATGCAGTTCTCTGTTTATCAGAACTTGTTCAGGACCAACATTTTCTATTGCGACGCTTTCCGAAATTTCGTCAATTTGGATAAAATTTCGTTGATTTGACTCTTTAATGTGTTTCAAAGCCCTGTTTCTTACCGAAATAAACAAGTAATTGTCCATGTTGAGAACTTTATCCATATTGGTCCTGTTATGCCAGACATTAACAAAAACATCAGAAATCAGATCCTTACGAATATCTTCATCATGCACATAAAAGCAGACATATTTATATAGCCTGCTGTAATACAAATTGTAAAACTCTTCGAAAGCTGATTGCTCATTTCTGGCCATCCGCGATAAAAGTTTTACAGGATTTATGTGCTTTTCAGAACCTGAAGATTTCATTCGTATATAATAAAAGAGATGTTTATCTTCATCATTGCCTAAATACAATTATGAATTTAATGAAAATATGAGTCAAAGTTACAAAAATGAATTCAGTCTTAACTCATATAATCATCAAAAACAATAATTTATAATTCTTTAGGAAGATAGAATTAAGTAACAGTAATTTTTAAAAATGCGGTAGAGAAGACAAAATAAAGTGGTGAAGGAATGGTCAAATGTTTTCCGATCATTTCGTTGAAGTCTACAAAATGATCGATGTCGGTAAAGTTGATTATTAAGCTGGAAGCTTTATTTGCAGAAGAGAGTATTGATAAACAGGGGAATAGAGTTTAAATAAGCGTTAAATCATTCTTTTTGACGAGTTTGGATGTGAGTGAAACAAAAAGCACCCGCCAGCTTTTAACCGGTCGGATGCTTTTCTCCTTTTCTATACCAAAAAAACTTGTTAACTAATTTTGTACTTGTTTCGGCCTTTTGCTCTGAACTTCTTTGCCTCGTTCTTTCATCATGGCTTTGTGTTTCTCGAGTTTTTCCTGTCCAATGATGCTTCCAAGACGATTATCCCAATCTTTGCGAAGTTTTTTTAATTCTTCCTTGTGCGCATCCTCGTTGGTGCCGCCGGCTTCCTTCATTTCTTTCAATTTTGTTTGCTGTTCTTCAAACAGTGCCTGAACTTCTTGTTTTTGGGCATCAGTAAGACTGAGATCTTTTGCCATTTGTTCAGCCCTTGACTTTGCGTTCATGGGTTGTTTGCCACCTTCTCTTTGAGGGGTTTGTGCAAGCGCTGTTAAATTCATGGCAATGATTGCCACCAGCATCAATAAAATTTGCTTTTTCATTTCGGTAATGTTGTTTTTAAATAGATTATAATCCTGTTTGTTTTTCACACGACATTTGACTAAATCAAATGGTAAAGGTTTAATCAGCCAACCTCTGGTTACAAAAAAAGCCCTGCAATTAAAATTACAGGGCTTTCCAGATTAAAAATTTAGTTGGCTTTATTCAACAAAACTTCATCAATAGCTTTTTTGAAAGTTTCCTTAGGAAGTGCTCCCTGAGCCATCTGCGGCTGTCCGTCCATCGGGCAAAACAACAAAGATGGAATGCTTCGGATACCAAATGCTGCGGCCAATTCCTGCTCTTTTTCTGTATCTACCTTGTAAATGTAAATCTGGCCGTCATACTCTTTTGCCAGTTCTTCAAGTATTGGAGCAATGACTTTACATGGTCCACACCAGTCTGCATAAAAATCTATAATACAAGGTTTATCACCCACATATTTCCATTCACTTGGATTTGCTTCGTAATTGGCTACCTTTTCTAAAAATTCAGCTTTGGTTAATTTAATTGTTCCCATTTTTTTTGTTTCGTTTGTTTGAATATTCTTTGTTTCCGTTTCTTTTACATCTTGCTCTGCCTGATCTTTCGATTTGTTTCCGCATGCTGTAAAAGCAATCATAATGAGCAATATAGATGCTCCAAGGATTTTCTTCATGTTTTTTCTATTTATTTTGTTTTAATTTCTTTCTTTCTAAATAAATCAAAAAGCAAGTAACCAATTACTCCTCCATACACAATGCTGATGTAGGGATTTGATGTGATTGGACATGTTCCTCCCTGACACCCGATAAAATAATAATACAAGTATCCGCCAATCATCCCAACGGTCGCACCGATTATTTTCAAGATATGTTTTTTGATAAAATTCTCCATTTTTTTATTCTGAACATTGACAAGATTGTATACATTCGATAATTTTTGTTATTTGTTTGTTCTTAAGTGAATAAAAACAATTTTTACCGTCTCTCCGACAGTTTAAGATGCCCTTTGCTCTCATATCCGTAAGATGATGCGATAACAGCGATTGCTCGCATTTTAATTTTTCTTTCAACTCGGTAACGGTTAATTCATCTTGCTCGGATAAAAGCGAAATAACACACAAACGAGTTCCGTTTGATATCGCTTTCAATGTATATGCGGCTTCTTCCATTTGAATTAATACGTCCATTTCTTTATGTTTGTTTAAAACTTGCGCAAATATATGAACATATTTTCATATAACAAAAATATTTGATTATTTTAATATATGATGGTGTATTTTTAATGAATCTGAATTAAAATGGGAGTAGTTGGTTCGCTGTAAACTAACTATGTAAAGATAATTGTCAAAATTTTAGAGAAATGTAGTATCTTTGTTGACCAATTGAAAAATGATGAACCAGCAACTTACAAAGATTTGTAAAAACATTCAGTTAGAGCTACATGAGGCAATCGGAAGCCGTGCCGCCGATACGATATTTTTGTTGACCGATGAGAATTCTTTCCATTTTTGTTACCCGCTAATATGTGATGTAGAACAATTAAAAGGATGTCATAGTATTACGATTCCTGCAGGCGATGACAATAAGAACATTGAATCTGCAGTCAGGATTTGGCAATATCTGAGCGAAAACGGGGCAAATCGTAAATCTTTGCTGATTAATTTGGGCGGAGGAATGATTACGGATATTGGTGGTTTTGTTGCTTCTACATTTA
>JAUSNQ010000200.1 GCA_030655595.1 Paludibacter sp. | reverse complement strand
CAAGAAGCATAGCCGTAAAGGTAAACGTTTTTATGACCCCGATATTTTTCATATTGTGCAAAGATATGGCTTTTTCCCAAACCAACATCTAACATTGAATCTAAAAGTTAACATAGAATTTGTGTCAACTTTAACAATGCTTTTATCCGGTTCAAATCACCCTCACATTTGCTGCTTATAACCAGCATGTTGTGTAGCTAATCATGTTATATAACGTAAACCCCCATGTTATATAACTATCTGTTAACCTGAATTATACATATAAATAATCAGTTTTGCAAGCAAGAAATCCAATTGCTAAAACAAACACTAAAAAAACTGATTTTATTATGGAAACATTGAAAAAAAACCGGAGAACGCTTAGTCCGTTGCAAATGAATAATTGTCGTGGCGGAAAAAGGTATGAAATGGTATCTTATGTAGATAGTGAGGGGAAATTGAGAGTCAGGATTATAGTGGTAGATTAACCGACTGCCGCTTACCATTAAATTTTAAACCAATGAATTATTAATTAAACAAATACGTTAACAGCGTCCTTATCCGGCAAATAGCTCCCATTGATTTGTTATTCATTACCAGCACATTAGGTAAAACAATTCATTGCGCTGTGTTATATAACGTTCTGTTAACCTTATTTTCCGTAAAAAACTCACAGTTTTGCACACGGAAAATTGTCCCATATGGGAAATTGTTCCATTATAATTATTCATCATTTAAATTTTTTAGAAACTATGTTAAAGTATGCTTTGCAGGAAAACCTGCTTACCGAACGGCCCGATGACTACTCGGCTCAAACCATTGTCGAAGGTAGTTATGACAAAGGAGCCATCATTAACCTGATGTTACAAAGGGGAACACTCGTAACACGAACCGACATGCTGGCTGTACTCAACCTTTTCGAAGAAGTGATAAGTGGCCTCACTCAGGAGGGCTGCACAATCAACCTTCCGCTGTTCAACACGTCCTTCTCCATTTCCGGAGTATTCGAAGGACCTATGGATATGTTCGATGGTGGACGTCACAAGCTGAACGTCAATCTTTCTAAAGGAGTACTTTTGCGCGACGCTGAAACAAAAGTCAAATTCGAAAAGACCAGTGCTACTGCTCCCACTCCGTCCATCCAGGAAGTGAAAGATGTGGCTTCGGGTAAAACTAACGAAACACTCACCCCCGCCGGTGCAGTACAGTTATGGGGCAGCCAGCTGAGAATCGCCGGCGAACATCCCGATGTGGGACTGTGGTTTGTGCCTGAAACAGGCGATGCAATAAAAGCTGCTATATTAATCACCAACAAACCGGCATCGCTAATCGCCATGATCCCTGTATTAGCGCAGGGTAGTTACTCCGTGAAAGTGGTAACGCAATACTCAGGTGGAGGAGCACTGCTGAATACACCGAAGGTTAGTATATTTAATAGGATGCTATTGGTACAATAGAATTTTCCAGACAACATGGAGGGAAGCTTCCATACTAATTGGGGGGAAGCATCCAAACACAATGGGGCTATCCCCCCAAACTTTATGATGAAAACATCCGTTTAGAACTCCTCTATGGTGACAAAAATTCTGTTCGCATGCAACCTTATCATCGTCTCGATCTGGGTTTCAGTCACACCAAACGACCCGTAAAAAAACCTGCGAGAGAAAAAAGGAAGTATAACTGGTTGTATTTTGAATAGTAGTTGTATTAAATTGGTCGAGTTTGAATCGGGGATTTGGGGGAGGTGATTACTTTCTTCTTCGAAATTGAGCCTCAATTCTCTTGTGTTCTACTATCAGGGCTGTCAACTCAGGTTCAATCAATGGTAACAAATCTTCTGCTAACAAATACATATTAGTTGAAAACAGAATAGGTATTCCGTTCGTATCTTCCTTGTAATTTTTCTTTGCATTTTCAATATTCTGATAAATACTCAAAATCGCTTTTTCAGGTTTTATTCCACCACGAATTACACTTGGCAACCAACCCTTAAACTTGCTGCTAATCTTCAATGGATCTGATGGTAGCTGGAAATCAGGAATTGTATCATGATAGGCGAAATATAACCATACTTCAAAACAGGAGTTGCTGATAATCAGATGAAAGCCATCAGTAGTACATTTTGGTTTAATTCGAAGAAGTTCATTCATAAAATGATCCACATCCGATATCAGATATATTTTGTCCGGTTCAGCATCTTCATTTCGGCTGGTCGCATAACGTGCCTGTTTGTATTGAGCCAATTCATACATTCCATCTGGCGATAGTTTTAATGGATCGGCTATAAATTCCAACTTAATGCGTTTAAATCTATCGTTAGCAGATATAATTCTGAAATAATTCATTTCACGCGATTCACCGCCTGATATAATAATGAAAAATGCTTTGGGCATTTCTTCTACATCAGGTTTTTGATAATTCGCTGAATGAATATCAGTTACAGTTAATAGATTTGCTTCTGCTGCAACAGTTTTTGTTC
Organism: Paludibacter sp.; assembly: GCA_030655595.1. Next base: position 10,293 of record JAUSNQ010000200.1, on the reverse strand, counting down.
TCTTTTGCGGCAGAAGCTCTCTTTCAGGACTGCTTTTACTATATGTGCGCTTTGATTCAGCCATTATGCATTAAAATCCCCAAGTTGTGGTACAGCGCCATATCGCCCATCTAAATATCCATTTTCAAGATTAATGGTGTTATGTATTTTAAATTCATTGATAGAATACATTTTTGAGTTGCCATTTTCCTTTTCGGTCAACCATATCTCATCGGGCCGAAGTAACTCCTGCTGATTGATTAATCTGGTAGTATGGGTGGTAAATACCAATTGCCCTTTCGATTGTTTAGCCCCATAAAACTGTAGTAAAGAAAACATCAGATTGGGATGGATGCTGTTGTCAATTTCATCAATAAAAACAACTTTTTGTTTATTTATTGCTTCGTATATGGCTGGTATTAATGTCAATAAACGGACTGTACCATCAGATTGTGCAGTGATTTTCATTGCTTTTTTGAATCCGGTCTGACCCATTTGTTCGAACAAAAATTCCTGCACTGTTTTAACCCCTTTTTTCAATGAGACTGAGAAAATATTTCTGTTATTTTCGATTCTGGTAATACCAGTATTGGGTTTTAAGGGATCATTCTCCATAATTTGCTGTAGATCCTTAGCGTTTTTGTTATCTGTAACCCATTGATCAAAAGGTGTATCAGCAATCTTTATGGCGTTGATTCCCACGCCAATATTTTCAAATATTTCATTGGTCAAATTCAACAATGCGGTCTGTTTCGACATCAATTCTATTAATGCGGGGACTGTACTGTTTATCGTGACAATTTCCAGGTATTTATCAAACCACTCAAAAGCCAGCTTAACATCTTCACTCGTCAACACAGGGAATTTTTGGTTCAAAGGAAAAAGCGATGCGTGCGGATTCATGGTCAACAACTGTTTTGCAGAACTCTCATTTCCCAAATAACCCGATGTGATCTCGGTACCGTTACGCTTAAACAGTAACTTGTCCGGAGTTTTTTCTAATCCCGATTGATAAAGAGATTCTTGTATGTTCTTTTTATCAATTTCCAGCTTGTACAGGAAATATTTCTCCTTGATAAAAAATTCAATTTCAAAACTCAGTTTCGGTTGTTTTACTGTCGTCAATTGGAAAATGTATTCATCTAAATCTACCTTGTTCAGGAAATCTTCGTGAGTTACAAATGACTTAATAAATGCAATGGCTTTAATGAAATTTGATTTCCCCGAACCATTAGCCCCATAAATAGCAGCTTGCTTCAACAACGGCACACACATTTCTCCATATATGTGATTGGGAAATGAAGTCCGTTTAGGATTAGGAAACATATCGAATACTGTTTCTTCAAAAAATGACAGGAAGTTCCTGATTTTTAGTCGTAGTAACATGATTGATTGATTTATAAATATGAGGCAAAGATATAACTTTTTTGTTATCCGTGAAATATTCACGGATGTATTTTTGTTTTATTTTACACCCTTCTACTGTAAAAATCAAATCTCCTTTATAAAAAGTTCGAAACTAACCGATACTTTTTGATGATGACCGGAAATGTAATTTGTGATACTCATATTACTTCAATTGATAAAGAAATGTGTTCAATTATAATTTAAATCATTTTTATATGCATTGAAAGTTATTGTAAAATTCTCTGTCCAAAAACAAATCTCTCGATATAATTTTATAAATGGGGACTTGCAGCTTGCCACTGTAATGATCTAGTAATGGAATAAATGCAGAGTTGAAGTTTTCCCCAACGTATATTGCTTTTATACAATCATTTATTGACACCTCAATTTTTTGTGCTGATTTGATTAGAATTCTATATTCATGCTCATCACTCCAATTAATATTTTTCTGAAAAAATATATTTTTGTAATGCAAGTCAACAAACCTTTCAAATTTTCCATTTATACTCAAAGAGTATTCAATTTTTTCAAATTTATCTTTATAAGTAACTTTCTCATACTTAATGAAATTATTTGAATAACTAGAAACAATCAACTTAATAATTTTTTTTTCATCAACCTCAAAACAAAAACCTTTATGATTTTCTCCATACTGAGACCACATTCTTGGTTGGTTGTATCCATGAACTCTTCTGTTATTGTAATTAAAAGAACAAGTAAAACATAACACAAGAAATTTTTTAAACAAATTAATGGATTTGTCATTTAGTAAATTGAAAGCTGATATATCTTGAAGTATATTTTTTAATCCTGAAATGCCATCAGCATATCCTGCTCCAGTCAAATTGCATATTGAGAAAAATCTTAATTTGCTTTCCCAGGGATCATTTGTGTTAATTACGTTATTAAATTGAAGCTTCATTTTAGATAAAATCTCAAAACCATTTTGAGCATTTGTAAAGTGAAAAATTGAACTCATATATAGTTTTTATTAGTGATATTTCGAATAAAAATATTGACCTCATTCCATTAACTATTTAACATAATTGTAAATGGTCATTCTTTTATTGATTTTGTAGTACATTATTAGAATTCTTGATTCTCATTTTCCCTAATTCTGTCCCTAATGTCATCCACAAACATTGAAGGATTTTTTCCTTTTAGAATATTGTCAAGAACATAAGTGTCAAGTAATCCTAACGAAAAACCAGCAATTACTCCAACAGTCCCAGCAATAACACTGCCGAGAGCACTGCTAACTCCAAACATTCCTATATTTCTTATGAACTTTCCTCCATAGCTTTCAAAAAATTTACTTGACCCTTTTATTTGATTTAAATATTCCTTTGATATTTCTTGTGCATTTGAGTCTTCTCCAATTTCATTTATCCACTTTCGATAGAATTTAGCATTTGATAAATGACGTAATATGAAGACATTGTCAAAAGTTAATCTTTCGCTTAAAAATAAAGTTTTAAGGTCTGGTAGGTTTTCTAATTTTAAAATAGTTGAAGTATTCTCAGAAATATTATAAGCTTTCCCAATATTTTTCAAATTTTGTTTGCATATTGTAAAATGTTCATAATTTTGATAGCTTTTTAGTTCGTATTTAGATATAAGAGCTGTTTCTAAGACTCTATATCCTAATCCTAAAAGTAATCTCCGTTCTTCTAATATTAGTTGATCTGGCTCTTTCACAAAAGGCAATCCTAATTCAGTTAAGTTGTTATTTAAATAGGAATCAATAACAAATTTTGCAGAATCTGTTGAGTATTCTAACCCATTAGGAATTATATAATTTTTTTCAATTCTTCGAGTAAGTATTCTTTTTCTGTCTCTGTGTAGGTTGAAATGTATTAGCGCATTATGAATGTTTTTCTCCGGATCTGTGTCTCCTGAAGAAAGTGAACCCCCAACAATTGGAGGTTGACCTAAAATTATTGATTCATCTATCGTGCCGTCTTCTCTTTGTCTGCCAGTGCCTGTTAAAATTAATGGTGACCAAAGCAATAATTTTATATAACCAGAATCAAATAGTCTCTCGACGTTATTTAGACCTAGCTTCTTTATCAGAAAGAACAGTGAAAAATTTAATCTATTTGTGCTGATTATTACTTTGTCGAAAATCAATAGTTGCTCAAAAAGTTCTGCAAGAATATTATTTTCTTGTTCTGCAGAAAGTGTTGGATAACCTAGATCATATGGTGAACCAATGATATTATTTAAAACTTCTCTTTTCAATTTATTTGTTGTATAGTGGATATTTGTTGTCGTTTTTTTTTGAATGCCGCTTTACACAAAACTATGGCGCAAACACAACGCGAAATCCTAAATTATCAAGGCCTCCACTTAATGGGCTAATATGATTTCGATTCGCTGAACGGCAATCAACTGCGTTACTAATCCAACTTCCACCACGAATCACCCGGCTTGAGCCTGAAATAGAGCCTGCAGGATTTGTTTGAGCTGAAGTTGGATATGTACCATACCAGTCGCTGCACCATTCCAACACATTGCCGTGCATGTCGAATAATCCATAAGTATTGGCTGTGTATGTGCCTACTGGTTGTGGTGTGTTAGGAAAGCTGGTTATGTTATTTGTGCAAGTATTATATGGGTACTTCCAATCGTAATTTGCTTGTGAATTACTAAGGCAAGATCCAGAATTATAAGGTGTAGTCGTTCCAGCACGACAAGCATATTCCCATTCTGCTTCAGTTGGTAAGCGTCCTCCGACGTAAATTGCGAATTCAGTTGCGCCATACCATGTTACATTTATAACCGGACTATTTTCGTAACCTAAGACTGGAGTCCACTTAGATCCGCTATACTTTAAACCAAAAGAAGTATTTGCCTGGATTAAAGGTTGGTTGGGGTATTTTGCTAAAACATATTTCCCGTCACTGCCAATTTTTTCCGAATTAAGAAAATCAGCAAATTGTGCGTTCGTGGTTTCAAATACACTCATTCGAAATGCACTTAGTGTTACTTGATATTGAGTTTCATCACTACTTCGTAAGGGTTCAGTGACTGGACTTCCCATTGTAAATGTTCCTCCAGGTATAAGGGCAGTAATAATGGAAGTTGTAAAATTAAGTTCATCGCCATAACTTGTCCCAATACTATTGGTGGCATAAGCTCTTATATAGTACTTAGTATTACGAATGAGACCAGTTATTAAAGATGTATATGAGCCAGGCCCACTACCATTAGATGTTTTGCTGTCTGCAATTGTTGGATTTGGAGAAGTGCTCCAACACACACCACGTTCAGTTACCGGGGCGCCACCATCATTAGTGATAGTACCTCCTGAAGAGGCTGATGTAAAGAGTATAGTGCCTGGAGTGTTTGTTGTTAAACTGACAATACCACTAAGCGTTGTAAAACTTAGCTCTTGACCATAACTTGTTCCTGTAATGTTAGTCGCATATGCTCTCACGTAATATTTTGTATTGTAAGTTAGACTGGCAAGAGCAGACGTAAATGAGCCATTACCGTTACCATTGGATGTTTTACTGTCTGCAATAGTTGGATTGGGAGAGGTGCTCCAGCAGACTCCACGTTCAGTTACCGGAGCACCACCATCATTAGCGATACTTCCTCCGACTATGACTGAAGTTGCTGTGATGTTTCCCGGTGAGTTTGTTGTTAAACTGACAATGCCACTAAGTGTTGTAAAGCTTAATTCATCACCATAACTTGTTCCTAAACTATTGGTTGCATAAACTCTCACGTAATATTTTGTATTGTGAGTTAGACCGGTTAGAGATGAAGCAAATGAACCTATACCACTACCATTGGATGTTTTGCTGTCTGTTATTGTTGGATTGGGTGAGGTGCTCCAGCAGACTCCACGATCAGTTACAGGTGATCCACCATCATTAGTGATATTGCCTCCTGAAATTGCTGATGTCAAGAGTATAGCATCTGGAGTGTTTGTTGTTAAACTGACAATGCCACTAAGAGTTGTAAAGCTTAACTCATCGCCATAACTCGTTCCTATACTGTTTGTTGCATAAGCTTTTACGTAATATTTTATGTTGTGAGTTAGATCGGTTAGAGATGAAGTAAATGAACCTATACCATTACCATTTGATGTTTTATTATTGGCAATTGTTGGATTGGGAGAAAAGCTCCAGCAGACACCACGAACAGTAACCGGGGCACCTCCATCATTAGCGATACTTCCTCCTGAAATGGCTGAAGTAGCTGAAATATTATCCGGTGTGTTTGTTGTTAAACTCACAATACCACTAAATGTAGTAAAGCTTAGCTCTTGACCATAACTTGTTCCAGTAATGTTAGTCGCATATGCTCTCACGTAATATTTTGTGTTGGGAGTTAGACTGGCAAGTGATGAAGTAAATGAACCAATACCGCTGCCATTAGATGTTTTACTGTCCGCGATAGTTGGATTAGGAGAAGCGCTCCAACAAACACCACGAGCAGTTACAGGAGCTCCACCATCATTAGTGATGTTTCCGCCTGATAAAGCGGAAGTTGCTGATATACTACTTGGGGTTGTGGTTGTTAAACTGATAATACCACTAAGCGTTGTAAAACTTTGTTCTTGACCATAGCTTGTCCCTATACTGTTTGTTGCATAAGCTCTGACATAATATTGCGTGTTATGTATCAGTCCGGTAAGCGATGAAGTAAATGAACCGGTTCCGCTACCATTCGATGTCTTATTGTTGGAAATTGTTGGGTTAGGAGAAGTGCTCCAGCAAACTCCACGAGCTGTTACATCTGAACCCCCAATGGATGATATGCTACCACCGCTTACAGCACTGGTTGCAGTAATAGTTGTAATGGATGTAGTTGTTAAAACGGGAGTTTTGGTTGAAAAACTGATTTGCGTTCCATAACTTGTCCCAATGCTGTTAATCGCATAAGCCCTTACATAATAAGTCGTTTCGGGAGTCAGACCGCTAATTGAACTGGTGAAAGTTCCTGAACCGGAACCATTGCTTGTTTTGCTATCCTCAGTTGTAGGATTGGGTGAAGTGCTCCAACAAACACCTCTTGCTGTTACTGCCGAACCTCCAATCGATGAAATGTTACCACCACTAACAGCACTGGTGGAAGTTATAGTTGTAATCGCTGCTGTGGTTAAGGTGGGAGTATTAGTCGAAAAACTAACTTGAGAACCATACGCGGTGCCAAAGCTGTTAGTAGCATAAGCTCTTACATAATAAGTGTTGTTGATGGTAAGACCTGTGATTGAACTATTGAATATTCCGGTACCTGTACCATCCACTGTCTTATTATTGTTAATAGTTGGATTTGGAGAGGCACTCCAGCAAACTCCTTTTGCAATTATATGTAAATTTCCATCGAAGCTGATATCACCCCCACCTGAAGCGGTAGTTGCAGTAATGGATGACACCAAACTTGTTGACAGCATGGCTAAATCGCCCATCACACAACGAACAGACATACCTGCGTTCTTGTTGTAAAAAGCCCTGAATAGGTTGCCTGAAGTATTTTGCAGGTATCTGTACCAACTGCTGTTAATATTACTACCTTCGGTTACACTCCACCAATATCCAATACTCCCAAAATCATACATATTGCCATCGGTGCTTCTTGTTCCTCCGGGTAGTGCCTTAAAGCCAGTTTCGTTTGTTGCATCAGAATTTTGATTCATCCAATGAGAATTACCCTTTTCTTTTAATTTGCTTCCTGCATTACTTAATCCACCCAAATAGTCTGATAAAATTGTCCAGTCTGCATCTGTAGGAATATGCCATCCAACCGGAGCTAAATTATTCGGATCAGTCACTGCATAGCCATTATACAACTTACCATAAGTTCTGCTGGTGCTGGGTGAAGCATAATCACTGTATGCAGCGGATGTGGTAGTTCCCCAAGTAGGGTCATTGGTCTTATCAGCAATAGCCACATTATTTCTGAATCGACTTGTGTTTAAATTTTCAGCCAGCCAAGTCTGCGTGCCTATCGTTACAACGGGATAGTAATTACCTTCCTGATCAATGCACTCCACCATCTTGAAATTAACTGTTTTGTCGGCTGTTATTACATCTGCTATGATACTCACAAAATTTCCTGAATGCGCCTTAAATATGAGGATATCACCGGCATTGTAATTCATATTGATTATGGAACTGTTCACCTTTTGAGCAACAACATCACTTGTTGCTGTTCTACCTGAGAATTCAATTGCAGCATAATTGTAATTTTGACTGATTACTTTTGCTTTATGCGTATTTTCCTTGTCATTGATATGGAGCACAAAAACACCTTTGGGTAATGAGAGTACAAATTCATTGTCACCAGCCTGCAAATTCTCAACTAAACCCAGAACCTTTCTTCCATCCATACCAAACACATTCATCTGTGTTGATCCACCTTTTTCTGAATAAAAAGACACTTTTGCTTTCGTAAAAATAGGATTGGGAAATATACGCAACGATTCATCGATATTCAGCTGAGGTACTGAAGTTGCATCTGTAAGTAATAGGGAGCTCCCGGCAGGAACTGTTACAGATGTCCCCTGAGTCAGGTTGTTAACTACAACTTGATCTATGATTGTACTTGCACCGTTAGCTGTAAAAGTAATCGTATAACTAATGGCTGATGCTTGAACACTAATCAAGAGAAATAAAGTAAACAAGAATAATTTGATAATAGATTTTTTCATAATAGCAGAATTTATAACAACTTCTTTTAAGTAGATGTTTTTATTGCCACAAAGCTATAAAAATATTTTCAAAAAGTTAACAACTCCATTAAAAAGCTCAAAAAACTCCTAAATCAGTTCAATCAGAATTGATGAGATTTCTTTGCCATAAAAAGGAAGTATAACTGATTGTATTTTGAATAGTAGTCGCATGAAGTAGGTTGAACTTTCAGAGTTTCCTGAGATGGATTTTAATAATGTGACTCACTTATGATTCAATTCTTCCATTTTTTTCGTTACTTTTGCAGGTTCAAAAATTTTCAATCTGCATGTCCATTCAAGGTAATATAATCGTCAAAGGCGCCAGGGTTCACAACCTCAAAAATATAGATATTGAAATACCGCGCGACAAATTGGTGGTCATCACGGGCTTGTCGGGTTCGGGCAAGACATCACTGGCTTTCGATACGCTTTATGCTGAGGGACAAAGGCGGTATGTGGAGAGTTTATCCGCTTATGCCCGCCAGTTTCTGGGTCGCATGAGCAAACCGGAAGTGGATTATATCAAAGGCATTCCGCCCGCAATTGCCATAGAGCAAAAGGTAAATACACGAAATCCGCGGTCTACGGTCGGGACCTCTACCGAAATTTACGAATACATCAAGTTGCTTTATGCCAGGATAGGTAAAACCTATTCTCCAATCTCCGGGAAGATAGTCAGAAAGCATGAAGCTGAGGATGTTGTAAATGCTGCGCTGCAATTTCCTGAAGGCACCAGAATCATGATTTTGTCGGAAGTCGTACCCGGAGAAGAAAGATCCATGCAAGATGAATTGAAAAGTCTGATTCTGCAAGGATTCAGCAGGGTTGAAATTGCAGGAGAAACTTTTACGTTGCAGGATTTAACTACGCAAAACAACAAAATTGACGAAAAAGTATATTTGATTATCGACCGCATGGTGGTCGACAAAGCACAAGAAGGGATCAGTCGGTTAACCGATTCAGTTGAGACTGCTTTTTTTGAGGGGCATGGCACCTGTCTGTTGAAAGTTTTTTTGGATGAAGGTGTTCAAACGCTTCATTTTTCGAAGAGTTTTGAGGCTGATGGGATGAAATTTGAAACTCCGACCGTTCACACTTTCAGTTTTAACTCGCCGATTGGTGCTTGTCCAACTTGCGAGGGATTTGGAAAAGTTATCGGTATTGATGAGAATTTGGTGGTACCCAATAAAGCCCTCTCGATTTTTGAAGATGCAGTAGTTTGTTGGAAAGGTGAGGTGATGGGAGAGTGGAAAAATCAGTTAATACACGTAGCAGCAAAATTTGATTTTCCCATCCACAAACCCTATTATGAACTCACCGACGAGCAGCGGGAGTTGCTTTGGAACGGCAATAAGCATTTTGAAGGATTAAATGCCTTCTTCAAATTTTTAGAGTCGAATCAGTATAAAATTCAGTATCGGGTGATGCTGGCAAGATATCGGGGTAAAACGGTTTGTCCGGATTGCAAAGGAAGCCGGCTGAAACAAGAGGCATCTTACATCCGGATAGCCGGAAAATCCATCAACGAACTGGTATTGATGTCTGTTGAAAAATTGAAGGAGTTTTTTAATTCCATTGAGTTGGATAAACAGGATGCCGAAATAGCCCGAAGATTATTGCTGGAAATATCCAGTCGTTTGCAGTTTCTGGATGATGTCGGATTGAGCTATCTTTCTCTCAACCGGCTATCAAACAGCCTTTCAGGCGGAGAAAGTCAGCGCATTAATCTGGTTACATCCTTGGGAAGCAGCTTGGTGGGTTCGTTGTACATCCTCGATGAGCCCAGTATTGGTTTACATCCCAGAGATACCAATCAGTTGATTAAAGTTTTAATGCAACTGAGAAATTTGGGAAATACGGTTATTGTAGTGGAACATGATGAAGAAATCATGCGAGCAGCCGATTATCTGATTGATATCGGTCCAAATGCCGGCAGAAAAGGAGGCGAAATTGTTTTCAAGGGAAATGTTAATGAGATAGAAGGTGCGACCCCTCCGGAACTCGAAAACTCTTTCACATTGAAGTACTTACTTGGAAAAGAATCAATCGAAGTTCCTGTTCAACGACGAAAATGGAACAATTACATCGAAGTGCTTGGTGCAAGGGAGAACAACCTGAAAGGGATTGATGTTAAGTTTCCCTTGTTTGTCATGACCGTGGTAACCGGTGTTAGTGGTTCCGGAAAATCGTCTTTGGTCAAAAATGTGTTTTATACCGCATTA
>JAUSNQ010000190.1 GCA_030655595.1 Paludibacter sp. | reverse complement strand
CAACATATTTTTATTGGTGTTGAATGAACCAATGGTTGTTGATACATCTGCATAGGCTTTCTGGCTCAATCCTTCAGTCTGCATATTGATACTGGCACCAAAAGCCGCAGCTCCATTGGTAGATGTTCCTACTCCTCGCTGAACTTGAACAGAAGAGAGAGAAGAAGCAAAATCCGGCATGTTTACAAAAAACACACCCTGCGATTCGGCATCATTGACAGGAACACCATTTACTGTCACATTTACTCGGTTAGCATCTGTTCCGCGTACCCTGAAACCTGTATATCCAATACCCGTTCCGGCATCAGAAGTGGCAACAAAAGAGGGAGTCAGCGATAACAAATAAGGAATATCCTGACCAAAATTTCGCTTTTCAATTTCCTCTTTGGAAACATTGCTGTAGGAAACAGCAGATTTTTCATGTGCACGAATAGAAGTTACCGTAACTTCATTCAATAACACATGCATCGAATCTTTTTTTTGTGAAGATTGCGCCATCAAGGCAACTGTTGAAAATAGCAGACTGGCTGCAATAAAAAATTTTCTCATAACAAATTAATTAAAATAATGAATTAATAATTTATTTTGAGAGTCCAAAAATTATAACGGAGATTGGCTTCTTCCCTCAACGGCATTATCCGTCCAGGTTCAAAGGGTATGATCTCAGCCCGTATTATTAAGGCACCCCCAGGGATCAGATGCGTGAAAATATTTGTTCACGTTTGATAATCGAATCCGGGGGCAAAGGTATGCAATAATTTGAAATATGCAAAAAGTAAAAATATTTACCCGACATCAAATTAATTGCTTTTTTGCGTGATTGATGTAAAATCTATTTTCTTTCTTTGCAAAACTTAATCAGAACAATTTATTTGTATGGAACTACAAATCATTCAAAACAAGATTTTAGAAGTAAGAGGACAATATGTAATGTTGGATTTTGATTTGGCAGAAATGTACCAAACTGAAACTAAAATACTTAATCAGAGTGTAAAAAGAAATGCGGGAAGATTTCCGCCTGACTTTATGTTTCAACTCACTGAAAAAGAGTTTAATTTTTTGAGGTCACAATTTGTGACCTCAAAAAAAGGGGGTATCAGAAGACCTCCTTATGCGTTTACAGAACTGGGAGTTGCCATGTTATCTTCTGTCCTTAGAAGCCCTGTTGCAATTGAAATTAACATTCAAATCATGCGGGCCTTCGTTGAACTCAGAAAACTAATTTTTGGTTACGAAGATCTTGCTCAGAAAATTCAACAATTGGAGGCTGAAACAAATTTGCAATTTAACGATATATATCAGGCCTTAACAGAGTTGGCATCGCAAAAAGAAAAAGAACAAAAACCTTTCAATCCGGTAGGATATTTGGCTTATGACTAAAAAAACTATATTTTTTTGCTGATATCTTGCTAATTTATAAAAATAATGTATCTTTGCACACACAATACAATAATGTGCATGAATAACAACTTTCTACATATTTTACTCCTCGGTATTAGTATTCTTTTACAAAAACAGTAAGAGTGAGTTTGGTATGTAAATAAGTTTAAAAGATATTGAAAACCTTTCTCACTCATGTGAGAAAGGTTTTTTTCATTTAAAAACAACGATTATGGACAAATTATTTATTTTTGACACAACCCTGCGTGACGGGGAACAAGTACCCGGCTGTCAGTTGAATACCATTGAAAAAATTCAGGTTGCCAAAGCACTTGAGCAATTGGGAGTTGACATTATCGAAGCTGGGTTTCCCATTTCAAGTCCGGGTGACTTTAAATCTGTAGTTGAAATATCCAAAGCGGTGACCTGGCCAACCATTTGTGCCCTAACCCGCGGTGTACAAAAAGATATTGAAGTTGCTGCCGAGGCATTGCAATATGCCAAAAACAAACGTATTCATACAGGTATAGGCACCTCTGATTATCACATCAAATATAAATTCAATTCCAATCAGGATGAAATTCTGGAACGTGCAGTTGCAGCTGTAAAGTACGCAAAGAAATTTGTGGAAGATGTGGAGTTTTTTTGTGAGGATGCGGGTCGTACCGACAACGTGTACCTTGCCCGGGTAGTTGAAGCCGTTATCAAAGCAGGTGCTACAGTAGTCAACATTCCCGACACAACAGGCTATTGCCTTCCTTGGGTATATGGAGAAAAAATAAAATTCCTGATGGAGAATGTGAAAGGTGTACACAATGCCGTTATTTCCACACACTGTCATAATGACTTGGGAATGGCTACTGCCAACACAATCTCCGGTGTTTTAAACGGAGCCCGTCAGGTTGAAGTTACCATCAACGGTATCGGAGAACGTGCCGGCAATACTTCTCTGGAAGAAATTGCCATGATTCTGAAATGCCACAAGGATTTGAATATTGAAACCAACATCAATACACAAAAAATTTACAGTACCAGTCGTTTGGTGTCGAATTTGATGAATATGCCGGTGCAACCAAATAAAGCAGTAGTTGGTCGCAATGCATTCGCTCATTCATCCGGTATTCATCAGGATGGTGTGTTGAAAAATCGTGAAAGCTATGAGATCATGGATCCTACCGATGTGGGAATCGATAAAAATTCTATCGTACTGACTGCCCGCAGTGGTCGCGCTGCGCTGAAACACCGTTTGAGTGTACTGGGCGTGGACGTTGAAGGAGAGAAATTAGATGTTATTTATCAGGAGTTCTTGAAACTGGCAGATAAGAAAAAAGACATCAATGATGATGATGTATTGATGCTGGCGGGAAAAGAACGTGCTTCAAAAGAACGGATTAAGTTAGATTACCTGCAGGTAACTTCAGGTGTAGGTTTGAAACCAGTGGCAAGTATCGGATTAATCATCGCCAATGAAAAGTTTGAAGCTGCTGCTACCGGCAACGGTCCTGTGGATGCTGCCATCAACGCTTTGAAAAAAATCATCAACAGGGAGATGGTGTTGCAGGAATTTACCATCCAGTCTATTAATAAAGGCAGTAATGATGTCGGCAAAGTACACATGCAGGTAGAGCACGCCGGAATTATATATTATGGTTTTAGTGCCAACACTGATATTGTTGCAGCTTCTGTTGAAGCTTATATTAGTGCTATCAATCAATTTGTAAAATAAATTTCAAACCATATAAGTCATTTAAGTTACATATAAGAAAAATGGTTTATTTGTAAAAATCTCAAAGAAAATAATTATATGAGTAAGACACTTTTTGATAAAATCTGGGATGCTCACGTAGTATCAACAGTAGAGAACGGACCTACACAATTGTATATCGACCGTCACTTCTGCCATGAGGTGACCAGTCCGCAGGCTTTTAACGGTCTTCGTGAACGGGGACTTAAGGTTTTCAGACCAGCATTGACAACCATGACTGCAGACCACAATACGCCTACCATTGATCAGGATCAACCCGTAAAAGATCCAATTTCGCGCAATCAGCTGGACACATTCGCCAAAAATGCAGCGGAATTCAATATGCCTTTGTACTATCCACTCGGACATCAGAAAAATGGTGTGGTTCACATCATCGGTCCTGAAAACGGATTTACGCAACCAGGCATGACCATTGTTTGTGGTGACAGTCATACGTCCACACATGGCGCATTCGGTACAATTGCTTTTGGAATAGGTACTTCTGAAGTAGAAATGGTATTGGCAACACAATGTGTTCTCCAATCCCGTCCTAAAACGATGCGCATCAACTTTAATGGCAAATTTGAAAAAGGAGTATTTGCAAAAGATCTCGCACTTTACATGATATCAAAGCTAACAACCGGTGGTGCTACAGGCTACTTTGTTGAATATGCAGGCGAAGCGATTCGTAATTTGACAATGGAGGAACGCATGACTGTGTGTAATCTTTCTATTGAAATGGGTGCGCGCGGAGGCATTATTGCTCCTGATCAAACTACATATGACTATGTAAAAGGTCGTGAATTTGCACCAAAAGGAGATGAATGGGAGAAAAAATTGGCCTATTGGAAAACATTAAAATCAGACGAAGGAGCCAAATTTGATATGGAACTTGATTTTGATGCTGCTGACATTCAGCCGATGATAACATACGGAACTAATCCGGGCATGGGCATGGGAATTCAGGAGTCGATTCCAACGCTTGATCAGATTGATGAAGCAGGTCGTATTTCTTTCCAAAAGTCTTTGGATTATATGGGATTTGCTCCAGGAGAAAAATTAGTTGGAAAACCTATTGATTATGTCTTTTTAGGAAGTTGTACCAATGGAAGAATTGAAGATTTCCGTGTTTTCGCAAACTACGTAAAAGGTAAAAAGAAAGCAGATAGCGTAATTGCGTGGTTGGTTCCGGGTAGTTGGGCTGTTGAAAAACAAATTCGGGAAGAAGGTTTAATGGAGATCCTTACCGAAGCAGGATTTAAACTTCGTCAGCCAGGTTGCTCTGCCTGTTTAGCCATGAATGATGATAAAGTTCCGGCAGGCAAATATGCTGTATCAACTTCAAACCGCAACTTTGAAGGTCGTCAGGGTCCTGGTGCACGAACCATTCTGGCAGGTCCACTTGTTGCAGCTGCTGCAGCTATTTCAGGTAAAATTACCGATCCAAGAGTTTAATTATTTATTCAAAAGAAATTGTATGGAAAAATTTATAAAATTAACTTCATCGGTAGTTCCTCTGCCGATAGAAAACGTAGATACAGACCAGATTATACCGGCTCGTTTCTTAAAAGCAACCGACAAAAATGGTTTCGGCAATAGTCTTTTTGCTGATTGGAGATACAACAAAGACGGGAGTCCGAAAGCTGATTTTGTTTTAAACAATCCTACCTTTCACGGCAGTATTTTAGTTGCAGGTAAGAATTTCGGATCAGGGTCGAGTCGCGAGCATGCTGCCTGGGCAATTGATGGTTACGGATTCAAAGTAGTTGTTTCAAGTTTCTTTGCTGATATCTTCCAGAACAATGCGTTGAACAATGGTGTTCTACCCGTTGTTGTAAGTCCTGGATTCTTAGCAGAGATTTTTGCAGACGTAAATCGTGATCCTAAAACAACTTTGACCATCAATTTGGAAAATCAGACCATCACCAACAATTCAAATGGTAAAACAGAATCGTTCGAGATCAATCCTTACAAAAAGGAATGTTTGATTAAAGGTTTGGATGATATTGATTATCTGCTAAGTAAAAGAGATTTGATTGAACAATACGAAGCTGCCAGAAAATAAGATTTCCGATTCTGATGTGTGGATGTTGTTGCGTGTTTTGAAATTATGAACTGAATGAAATTAAGAAGTTGATGCCATGATAGAGATAATGGATACTACCCTGCGAGATGGGGAACAGACTTCAGGCGTATCATTTGCCACTCCTGAAAAGTTGAGTATAGCCAAACTGCTATTGGAAGAATTACGTGTTGATCGAATTGAAATTGCATCAGCACGTGTTTCGGAGGGTGAGTATGCCTCTGTAAAAAAAGTTGCAAAATGGGCTAAAGATCACGGCCATATCGAGAAAATTGAAGTACTCGGTTTTGTTGATGGTCGCACTTCATTGGATTGGATTAAAAATGCCGGTTGTCAGGTTATTAACTTGTTGTGTAAAGGATCAGAAAACCATTGCAAGCACCAGTTAAGAAAAACGCCTGAAGAGCATGTTGCCGACATCAAACAAGTGCTGGCTTATGCGCGGGAGATGGATATCACAGTCAATATTTACCTTGAAGACTGGTCTAACGGCATGCGCAATTCCGAAGATTATGTCTATTTCATGATGGACAAACTGAAAGATGAATCAATAAAAAGATTTTTACTGCCCGATACACTTGGAATTCTTAATCCGACAGAAACTTTGCAATTTTGCATGAAAATGATTGGACGATATCCGAATTTACACTTCGATTTTCACGCACACAACGATTATGATTTAGCCGTTGCGAATGTATATGAAGCTGTCAAAGCTGGTGTGAAAGGTATTCATGTGACTGTCAACGGACTGGGAGAGCGAGCAGGAAATGCCCCGTTATCCAGTGCAATTGCAGTTATTCATGATCAACTCAAGCGCAAAACAAATATCAACGAAAGCAAAATAAATTCAGTAAGCCGTTTGGTTGAATCTTATTCCGGCATCAGGGTTCCTGCGAATAAACCCGTTATCGGCGACAATGTTTTCACACAAGTTGCAGGAATTCATGCAGATGGAGATAATAAACACAACCTGTATTACAACGATTTACTTCCTGAACGGTTTGGACGTGAAAGGGTTTATGCGCTCGGTAAAACTTCAGGTAAAGCCAACATCCTAAAGAACTTACAACAACTTGGCATTGAATTGGATAATGAGATGATGGCGCTGGTTACACAACGGGTCATTGAACTAGGAGATAAAAAAGAAATGGTAACTATGGATGAATTGCCATACATTGTTTCCGATGTTTTGAATAGTGCCAATGACCAACATCTCATTAAGATCCTGAATTATAGTCTTTCTATCACCAACGGATTGCGCCCTGTTGCCAGTGTGAAATTGGACATCAGAGGTGAGATCTATGAGCAATCATCAGCAGGAGACGGACAATATCATGCTGTTTCTAAAGCATTATACAAAATTTATCGGAATCTGAACAAGCCAACGCCGGAATTACTGGATTATGAAGTTGTTATTCCTCCGGGGGGTAAAACAGATGCAATTGTGCAAACAATCATTACCTGGCAGTTCGATGGAAAAACATTCAAAACTAGAGGATTGGATGGTGACCAGACAGTTGCAGCAATCAAAGCTACTGAGAAAATGCTGAATATTATTGAGAGTGGTGATATTCCTACAAAACAATGTTAATTTTTTAAACCACAAAAGGCACAAAAGAAAAACTAAGGAAACACAAAAGATAAATATTAATTATTAAACTACATTAGTCACATAAGAACACTGAAGTGAATACAATTTATCACTTTCAGCTTTTAACTTTTAGTTTTTAGTTTTTAGTTTTTAGCTCTTAGTTTTTAGCTCTTTTGTGTTTCCTTAGTTTTTCTTTTGTGCCTTTTGTGGTAAATCATATTTTAATTAAATAATAATGAGTAAAGTATTAAACATCGCGGTATTAGCGGGCGACGGTATCGGCCCTGAGATTGTTAAGCAGGCATTGGATGTAACCCAGGCCGTTTGTAATAAATTCGGTCACACTTTGAAGTATGAAGAAGGTTTGACGGGCGCTTGTGCCATTGATGCTGTGGGTGAACCTTACCCGAAAGCAACCCATGAATTGTGTATGAGATCTGATGCCGTCCTTTTTGGTGCCATTGGTGATCCAAAATACGACAATAATCCATCAGCCAAAGTCCGTCCAGAACAAGGACTCTTAAAAATGCGTAAAGATCTCGGACTGTATGCCAATATTCGCCCGGTCACCACCTTTCCTTCCTTATTGCACAAATCTCCTTTAAGGGCAGATTTGGTTGAAGGTGCTGATTTTATGTGTATCAGGGAATTAACCGGCGGGATGTATTTCGGTCGCCCACAAGGACGTTCGGAAGATGGAAATACCGCATACGACACCTGTATTTATACCCGCGAGGAAGTGGAACGCATCATGCACCTGGCTTACAAATATGCAGGTCAACGTCGCAAAAAAGTGACCATGGTTGACAAAGCCAACGTATTGGCATCCAGCAGACTGTGGCGACAAATCACCCAGGAAATTGCACCTCAATACCCGGACATCGAAACGGAATACATGTTCGTAGACAATGCAGCCATGCGCATCATTCAATGGCCAAAAAGCTTTGATGTATTGGTGACTGAAAATTTATTTGGAGATATTCTGACGGATGAAGCTTCGGTAATTACAGGCTCTTTGGGAATGTTGCCATCGGCTTCTATCGGTATTCACACTTCTGTTTTTGAACCCATTCACGGCTCCTATCCACAAGCAACAGGGAAAAACATTGCCAATCCAATAGCTACCATTCTTTCGGCTGCACTGATGTTCGAATATGCTTTCGGCATGATGAAAGAAGGAGAATTAATTCGTGAAGCGGTTGCTGCCAGCATGGATGCCAATGTTGTAACTGAGGATATAGCCAACAACGCAAAAGCCTATTCAACTACTGATGTTGGTGAATGGATTGTGAATTACATCAAGAAGGCGTAAAAATCTTATCACTAAAAGCTTTGCGTATTACAAACAAAAATGACAATTAGCTTAAAGCCTAATTGTCATTTTTGTTTACTTTGAATGCTCAGCAAATTGTCACTCCTCTTCAATCGTTTCCAGCTCAACCATCACCATATCCTTGGCCACGCGATCACCAACATTGACATTGATTTTCTTAATGATTGCTGTAAATGGCATTTGAATTCGATTTTGCATCTTCATCGCCTCAAGAATTAAAAGCGGTGCACCTTCCTCTACCAACTCACCTTCTTTTACAGAAATCTCGAGTATGGTTCCGGGGATGTACGACTGAACATCGTTCGGATTTGGATTAACCCATGCTTTTCGGTTCTTGTATTTGGTTGTCAACAAGGTTTTATACTTGCGTGCAGTGACTGCAAACTCTACATATTCAGGATTTTCTTTTGACATATCTTTATTTTTTTGCATTTGAATACCGTTTTTTTTTGAAAGATAATATTCAATTAGAACGGAGGGACACCATGTTTTTTATATGGACGGTAATCATCTTTGTTTTTTGAAACATCCAAAGCATGTAATACCAGCTCACGTGTTTCCAATGGTTCGATTACTGCATCAATATAACCTTTTCCGGCTGCAACAAAAGGATTTGCGAATTTCTCAATGTATTCCTGTACTTTTTGCTGACGCATGGCATCCTGATCTTCTGCTTCCATGATTTCCTTTCTGAAAATGATATTAGCAGCACCTTCCGGTCCCATCACGGCAATTTCGGCACCCGGCCATGCAAACATGAAGTCGGCACCAAGATGACGAGAATTCATTGCAATATAACCACCACCATAAGCTTTGCGTAAAATCACTGTTATTTTTGGCACAGTAGCTTCTGAATAAGCGTACAACATTTTGGCACCATGACGGATAACCCCGGCGTGTTCCTGATCAACACCCGGCAAATAACCCGGCATATCCTCCAAAGTCAGGATAGGGATATTGAAAGCATCACAAAAACGTATAAAACGAGCCGCTTTATCTGAAGCATCACAATCAAGAACTCCGGCGAGATACATCGGCTGATTGGCAACAAAACCAATAGATTCACCTTTCATTCTACCGAAGCCAATTACGATATTTGGAGCCCACAATTCCTGAACCTCCAGAAATTTTGACCCATCTGTCAGTGCAAGAATAACTTCCCGTACATCATAAGGCTGCTTGGGATCGTAAGGAATAATATTCTCAATATTTCTTGTTGGATCAGGTTGTTTTGGTTCAATACGTGCTGCTTTTTGCAAATTGCTATGAGGTATTAATCCAATTAGTTCCTTGATTTGATCGAGGCATTGAAGTTCTGTCTGAGCAAAGAAGTGAGCATTACCTGTAATTTCAGCATGAACACGTGCACCACCCAAATCTTCCTGTGAAATTTTCTCACCCAAAACAGTCTCGATTACGTTCGGACCTGTAATAAACATTTTGGAGATATTTTCTACCACGAACACAAAATCAGTTAGCGCAGGAGAATAGACGGCACCTCCGGCACAAGGTCCTAAAATTACAGAAATTTGTGGGATAACTCCCGAAGCCATAGTATTTCTGTAAAATATTTCGCCATAACCTGCCAAAGCACCAATACCTTCCTGAATACGTGCACCACCAGAATCGTTGATACCAATACAAGGAATTTTCATTTTCATGGCATGATCCATGATTTTAGTAATTTTTCGCGCATGTTTCAAACCTAAGGATCCTCCCATAACGGTAAAATCCTGGGCATAAATACAAACAGGAGAACCATTAATCGATCCGGTTCCGGTAATTACACCATCACCAGCCAATTCTTTCAGCTCCATCCCGAAATTACGTTCTTCATGTTCCACAAATAAATCATATTCGTGAAATGAATTCGCATCTACTAAATAAAGGATACGCGCACGGGCAGTCATTTTTCCCATGGCAGCCTGTTTCTCGATGGCTTTTTCTCCTCCACCCATTTGAATCAAGGCTTTCTTTTGTCGTAATGCGATGATGTTTTTCTTTAATGTCATAAAAACATTGGATTAAATTAAACTTCTAAACTTCTATTTTATATGATTTTTGATTTCCAAAAATGCCTACAAAAGTAACATTTTTTTTTGATGTATCAACCTGTTTAACCGACATAAAGCACCATTTTGCGTTCTTATTACTGTCAAACTCGCTATCAGCGTTAGATTCTTCTACCAATTAAATTGCTTGTAACTTTTGTTGTGTTTTTTAATGAT
>JAUSNQ010000188.1 GCA_030655595.1 Paludibacter sp. | reverse complement strand
AATCAAAATTTTCTTTTCAGTAACGATTAATGTTCTAATAATCACTTTAATAAACTTAGTTCTTACATCGCTTTCAAAGGGTGTATTTGTTAGTTACTCTGAACTGATTATCTACGGCATCTTATCGTTTCTTTTTATGTTTCTTGTACGACTTTTGGGGAAAACATCCTACGATTATCTTACTCAAAGAGGCGAATATATAACTCCGGTTATGATATATGGAACTAAATCAGCTGCAATTGGGATTGCAAAAATGCTGATGTCGGAACAAGTTGGTTCAAAATACAAATTGGTTGGTTTTATTGATGATGATAAAAATGCCAGTGAGAAAATGATAATGGGAGTGAAAGTATATCATTTAAATGATGATATCCTGAAGAAGGTCATTGTGAAAAAATGCAAATCAATTATAATTTCTCCAGTCAAGTTGAATCAGGTTAATTCTTCCGATATTCTTGAAAATTTCATCAACCATAACTTAACAATTCTTTCTCTGCCTCCTATGAATATCTGGAAAAATGATATTCCAAATATTGGGCAAATTAAATCGATACAAATTGAAAATTTATTAGAACGTCCGGAAATCAATATTTCTACTGAAAATATAGCATCACAATTGAAAGACAAGGTTGTGCTGGTTACTGGAGCTGCTGGTTCTATCGGGAGTGAAATAGCTTTACAGGTGCTAAAATTTGAAACAAAATTAGTGGTTTTGCTTGATCATGCTGAATCTCAAATGCATGATTTGAAACTTGACCTTCAGGAAAAATATGAAGATAAGAACGTTACTGTTTTCTTAGGAGATGTTCGCAATAAAGACCGAATGGATTTTATGATGGATTTATATCGTCCGGATGTAATTTACCATGCAGCTGCATACAAGCATGTTCCGATGATGGAAGATTATCCTGTTGAAAGCGTGCAAGTTAATGTCCTCGGGACGAAAATACTCGCTGATTTGGCTGTCAAGTACAGAGTCGAACGATTTGTTATGGTTTCGACCGATAAGGCTGTGAATCCTACCAACGTTATGGGAGCCTCAAAACGCATAGCCGAAATATACGTGCAATCATTATTCAGAAAACTTCATGCAACTTTGAATGGAAATACAACCAAGTTTATCACAACCCGTTTTGGTAATGTGTTGGGTTCGAGTGGTTCTGTGATTCCATATTTTAAAAAGCAAATTGAACACGGTGGACCGGTAACTGTCACACACCCTGAAATTATCCGCTACTTTATGACGATACCCGAAGCTTGTATGTTGGTTTTAGAAGCCGGTTCGATGGGACATGGGGGTGAAATTTACATCTTTGATATGGGTAAACCTGTGAAAATTGTTGATTTAGCCCGCAAAATGATTAGATTGGCCGGTTTTGTTCCTGAAGAGGATATCAAAATTGTTTATACAGGATTGAGACCGGGAGAGAAACTCTTCGAAGAATTGTTGAATAAAAAGGAGCATACACAGAACACACATCATCCTAAAATTATGATTGCCAATGTCCAACAATATGATTACGACAAGGTATCTATATTAATTGATAAATTGATTAATTACAGCAAACTGTGTAAAGACTATCTGACAGTCTCGACCATGAAAAAAATAGTTCCCGAGTTTAAAAGTAAAAATTCGCAATATGAGCGTTTAGATATATGATTTCCATTGAACAATTGAGTGTTGAATTTAGTGGAACACCACTATTGGATGATATAGGATTTTTGATTAATGCCAAAGATAGAATTGCCCTCGTCGGAAAAAACGGCGCGGGCAAAACTACTTTATTGAAGCTTATTTCCGGAAAAATGTCTCCGTCCAAAGGTCGGATTATTCTTCCTAAAGACATAACTATCGGCTATTTACCTCAGCACATGATATACAATGAGGGAACTACGGTCTTGGAAGAAACAGAGAAGGCTTTTGAACATATCACGGATATTCAACAGGATATTGAGAGATTGAGTTCAGAGCTTTTGGAAAGAACCGATTTTGATAGTGATGATTATCACAGAATCATTGAAAAACTGACACACACGCAGGAATACCTCCAAATTATCGGAAATGGTAATTATCAGGCTGAAATTGAAAAAACTTTGCACGGATTGGGATTTCTCCGTTCCGATTTCAATCGCTTATGTGCTGAGTTCAGTGGTGGCTGGAGAATGCGCATTGAGTTAGCTAAAATTATTCTTCAAAGACCTGATGTACTTTTGTTGGATGAACCAACCAATCACTTGGATATAGAATCTATACAGTGGCTCGAGAATTTTCTGATTTCTTGTGGAAGTGCTGTGGTACTGGTTTCCCACGACAGGGCATTCATCGATGCTGTAACCACAAGAACCATTGAAATTTCGTTGGGGAAAATTTATGACTATCAGGTCAATTATTCAAAATTCATAGAATTAAGAAAAGAAAGACAAGAACAGCAAATCAGGGCTTTCGAGAATCAACAAAAAATGATTCAGGATACGGAAGAATTTATTGAACGTTTTCGTTATAAAGCATCGAAATCTGTACAGGTTCAGTCGCGTGTTAAGCAATTGGATAAATTGGCTCGCATCGAAGTCGATCAAGAAGATAATTCCAGGTTGCATTTAAAATTTCCACCTGCTCTTCATTCAGGAATTATACCGGTAGAAATCGAACATCTTTCAAAAGCTTACGGTGATCATTTGGTGTTGGATAATATTGATCTGATTATCAACAGAGGTGAAAAAGTTGCCTTTGTGGGTAAAAACGGTGAAGGGAAAAGTACGCTGGTGAAATGCATCATGCAGGAAATTAAGTATGCCGGAAAATTAAAACTTGGTCATCAGGTCAAAATTGGTTATTTTGCTCAAAATCAAGCTTCTTTATTAGATGAAAGCCTGACTGTATTTGAAACAGTCGACTATGTAGCAGTGGGCGATGTCAGAACGAAGATCAGGGACATTTTGGGAGCTTTTATGTTTGGAGGAGAAGCATCCGATAAAAAAGTAAAAGTTTTATCGGGTGGGGAACGTTCGCGATTGGCAATGATTCGTTTGCTGTTAGAGCCAGTCAATTTGTTGATTCTTGATGAACCTACAAACCATTTGGATATGCGTTCTAAAGATGTGTTGAAAGAAGCTATAAAGGCATTCACAGGAACAGCAATCGTTGTTTCGCACGACCGTGAGTTCTTAGACGGCTTGGTAACCAAAGTATATGAATTTGGAGGTAAAAAGGTTCGTGAACATCTCGGTGGAATTTATGATTTTCTTCAATATAAAAAAATGCAAAATTTGCAGGAACTGGAAATCAATACAAGTTTGAAAAGAAAAGAATTGCCTGAAGATAAAATAAGCTCGGATAATAAACTGAACTACGAAGCCCGAAAAGAAATCAATAAAAAAATCAGAAAGGCTGAAAAGGATGTCAATGAGGCTGAAACATCCATATCAAATCTGGAAAATGAAATCAAAGAAATGGAAATGCAAATGCAGTCGCCCGACGTTGCATCTAATTCCGATTTTGTGATGCTTATGCAAAGAAAACAACGTGAGCTTGAACAAAAAATGTACGAGTGGGAAATTTTATCTGAAGAGCTTGAAATCATAAAAACGAATTGATATGCCTGCAACTTTATACCTTTTTCCGACCCAATTGGGGGATATTGATTTTAATCAAATAATTCCTCAGTTTAATCTGACATTGATAGCTGAAATCAAACATTTTATTGTTGAGGATATTCGTTCTGCCAGGCGGTTTATCAAAAAGTGTGATCACAGTATCAACATCGATGAGTTGACTTTTTATGTATTAAATAAACATACCTCTGAAGCTGATATTGCAACTTTTATAAACCCCCTTATCGCTGGCAATAACATGGGTCTGCTGTCGGAAGCAGGTTGTCCGGCTATTGCTGATCCTGGTGCCGATGTGGTGTCAATTGCTCAAAAAAATAATATCCGGGTACTGCCTTTAGTAGGACCATCTTCAATTGTTTTAGCTTTAATGGCATCTGGTTTTAACGGGCAAAGTTTTGCTTTTAACGGCTATCTGCCAATTCCCGATGCTGAAAGATTAAAAACCTTGAAAAAGCAAGAAGGCCGGATATATTCAGAGGATCAAACACAAATTTATATCGAAACACCCTACAGAAACATGAAGACTTTGTTGGATATCATTAATATTTGTCAGACGGAAACGAAATTATGTATTGCTGCCGATATTACCCTTCCAACTGAATATATTATAACAAAATCATTGAAATTCTGGAAAAATAATTTGCCGGATTTAAATAAACGACCCTGTATTTTTGTTTTGTATAAATAATTATTGAACAAATTATATATTGAAGCATATGGTTTGATTATTATCTTTATATTTGTGGCTGTAAAACCAACAAATTCATGACATGCACAAGGAAATACATCTTAAGTCGCTAACGCTCAAGTCACTTATTGAAAACTCGTTAGCATCATTTTCGAAAAACCCATCCATTTCTTTTGTTGAAGGAACTCCAATCAGTTATGCTGAATTGGGTCAGGAAATTCAAAATACTGCAAACCTGCTATTTTCTCTGGGTTTAAAAAAGGGAGATAAAGTAGCCTTGTTCAGTCATAATATGCCCAATTGGGTGATTGCTTTTTTTGCTGTCGTTTCAAAAGGCTTGATTATCGTACCTATATTGCCTGATTTCTCATCAGAAGAAACACTCAATGTTCTGGAACACTCAGAATCAAAAGTATTGCTGGTTAGTGAACGTTTGTATTCACGTGTTGAAAAATTAGAAATTGCGACACTCAAAGCGATTATTAAATTAGATGATTTTTCAATAATCACAGGAGGAAAACAAAATGATGAAAAAAAGGCAGGCGATATTGAGGTAATAGAATCGGATATTGCTGCCATCATTTATACTTCAGGTACAACAGGACGCTCGAAAGGTGTGGTATTGACTCATAAAAATATTACTTATGTCGCAGCAGCAGCATTTGCTGTTTTTCCCATCAACCATGAAGATGTATTTCTTTCATTCTTACCACTTTCGCATACATACGAAAATACCATCGGCATGCTGTTTCCCATCATGTATGGTGCTTCAATATTTTACCTCGAAAAACCACCTACTGCTGCAGCTTTGTTGCCGGCTTTGTCAAAAATACGTCCAACCATGATGCTTTCTGTGCCGCTCATCATGGAAAAAATTTATAAGGTACAGATTCAAGGCAAGTTTGCCAAAAATCATTTTTCCTGGATGATTTATAAAACCCCCATTTTTAGAAAATTAATCCATCGAATTGCAGGCAAGAAATTATACCAAACATTCGGAGGCAGATTGAAATTTTTTGGTATAGGCGGAGCAAAATTAGATGCTCGTGTGGAGCGATTTTTAAGTGAAGCTAAAATGCCTTATGCTATCGGTTATGGCTTGACTGAAACAGCACCTTTGCTCGCCGGAGCTTCACCCCATCACACTAAATTGCAATCTACCGGTTTTGCAATTAGAGGTGTTGAATTGAAGATTCACGAACCAAATACAAAGGGTATTGGCGAAATTTGGGCAAAGGGTCCGAACGTCATGCAGGGTTATTACAAAAATCCTGAAGCAACAGCTGAAGTTTTAGTCGAAGGCGGCTGGTTTAGAACGGGAGATTATGGCAAGCTTGACCGTAAAAAACGTTTGTATATCAAAGGAAGAATGAAAAATATGATTGTAAGTTCGAGTGGTGAGAATATCTATCCGGAAGATATTGAATCGGTCATCAACAACAATCAATACGTGCTTGAATCGCTTGTTGTAGAAGAAGACGGACATTTGGTTGCAAAAGTCTTGCTTGACTTAGAAACGCTCGAAAAACATTATGAGCATTTAAAAGGCATCATAGAAGAAAAAAAACTTGAATACCATGAATGGATGTCACATTTCACAAAAGAAATCAATAATAAACTCAACAAGGTTTCTCAAATTAAACGGGTAGATGTCATGGAGACTCCGTTTGAAAAAACAGCCTCTCAAAAAATAAAGAGATTTTTATATATCAAGAAGTCAAAAAAGGCAAGTTAAATAACGAAATAGATTTTCAAAGTGATGGATAACAGAAAGAAAGTGATGGATAGCAGAAATTTATTCCTTGATTCTTTGTATTTCTCTTTTAGCTTCTTTCTCCTTTAATGATTGTCTTTTATCGTAGTTCTTTTTACCCTTAGCCAAACCAATTTCTATTTTTGCAAGTCCTTGCTGATTGATGAATAGTTTCACAGGGATAATTGTTAGACCGGTCTCACGAGTTGCCCGATTCAACTTAATCAATTCCTTCTTGTTCAAAAGTAATTTTCTATCGCGCCGCACATCGTGATTATTATAAGTACCAAAAAAATATGTTGCTATATGCATATTCTTAACCCACAATTCATTCTTAATGAAAGTGCAATAGGTCTCTGTGAGTGAGGCCTTTCCATCTCTAATTGACTTAATTTCCGTTCCGAAAAGTTGCAATCCTGCAGTAAAACGTTCAATTATCTCA
The DNA here is from genome assembly GCA_030655595.1 of Paludibacter sp. The sequence continues at coordinate 923 of JAUSNQ010000188.1, read as the reverse complement.
TAATCGAAAGTAGCTCGTTTGTTTTTAATTAAAATATTTGAAGTGTAGCGCATCTTTGATTGTAAAAGAATCTATATTGTAAATGGAGTCACAAAAGTACAATAATTTTTCTTTGAAAATTTATCTGCTCATAAAATTGATTTATCTTTGTTGTATTATTCAATGAGTTGGAAACAACAATCCAAACAGGAAAACTATAAAAAAAATATGACATCCGAAATAAAATTAAATGTAGCAGGCTTAGTCTACAACCAAAGTGTTGTAGGGACCTATGGATTGGTTTTGACAGAGGAAGAGGGAACAAGGCGCTTCTCAGTGATGATAGGTGAACCTGAAGCCCAGTCTATCGCCTTAAAAATGAACCACAAAAAATCTCCCCGACCACTTACGCACGATTTAATTCTCACTATTTTAACTGTTTTTGGGGCAAAATTAGAGAAAGTACTCATATACGACATGGTCAATGATGTGTTTTACTCAGAACTTCATCTTAAAAAAGGAGTTGAATCGATGGTTGTTGACGCACGTACTTCAGATGCCATTGCATTGGCTGTCAGATCTGACTGTGAAATTTTTATTAAAGAAGAAATAATGAATATTGTGGGAATGGATATTCAAACCATTTCTACTGATAATCCAGAGACAGATGAATCCGAAAATGTTGATGCGGAATTACTTACTCCAGATGAACTGGATTTACTCACATTGGAAGATTTGGAAGAACTTTTAAATTTAGCCATTACCGAAGAAAAATATGAACTTGCAGTGAATTTAAGAGATGCCATCAAAAGAAAAAAAACTGCTTGAAAAACCTTGAAAAATCACTTGGTAAATCCAATAAAAAGTATTACTTTAGCGTGATTTTTTGAAAAGAATTAAAATAGTATAAGATGATAGATCAAGACAGAATTATTAAGGTTAAT
>JAUSNQ010000184.1 GCA_030655595.1 Paludibacter sp. | reverse complement strand
CAATAATACAGTAAATATATGTTACAATATGCAAATTATTGTGTTTGCACTTGTAGCCAAAATAATAACGTATAAAAACCCAAAATTATGCATTTTTCAACTTTTTGAAAAATGGGGGTAATCAGAGGGGACTCAATATTGGAATTACATAAAAAAATACTAAAAAAGTTTGGCTGATTAAAAATAATGTATTACGTTTATAGCACTTAAAATAAACACACTATTATACTAACAATTTTAATACTTAGTATCATGACAAAGACAATCACATTCAACGAGCTACGCAAAATTAAGGATGCTCTCCCAAGTGGCAGTATGGCCAAGATCGCAGATGAACTTGGTCTGGAAAAAGAATCGGTTAAAAATTATTTTGGAGGAAAAAATTATAGAGATGGCAGGAGTGTCGGTGTTCATATTGAGCCAGGTCCCGATGGAGGATTGGTTATGTTGGATGACACCAAAATTCTTGACATTGCATTGAGAATTCTTGAGGAAAAAGGTTCGTGAATCATAGGTGCTAAGCTTCATACAAAAGCAGTGAAAAATAATCAATCACTGCTTTTTTTGTAAATTACTTTTCATGTGATATGGAACTTCCCGAATTATTCATTTTACGTACAAAATCTTTGCTGGGAGATGCATATCCTGATTTTGAGCAAGCATTGCAAGTAACTTCTCCGGTAAGTGTTCGTGTAAACAACAAGTTGCGCACTTACATGCCATCAGATCAAAAAGTGCCCTGGTGTAAGGCTGGTTATTATTTGGACCAGAGACCACTTTTTACAGCTGACCCCTTGTTGCATGCCGGCGTTTATTATGTTCAAGAGGCGAGTTCTATGTTTTTGCAGCATGTTGTTGAGGAATTTTTTGGTGAAGTAGAAACGGTACTGGATCTTTGTGCTGCTCCCGGTGGAAAATCAACGTTAATCAGTGAGGCTTTGCATGATGATGCTTTGCTGGTTAGTAACGAGCTTGTTCGCAGCAGGGCCATGATATTGGCTGAGAATGTTATCAAATGGGGCAACCCCAATGTGGTTGTAACCAATAATCAACCTGATGCTTTCAAACAATTGCCCGCCTTTTTTGATGCTGTGGTTGTTGATGCACCATGTTCAGGGGAGGGGATGTTTCGGAAAAATCCTGATTCTATTGGAGAATGGAGTCTGCAAAACGTAATACAGTGCGCAATTCGTCAAAAAAACATCTTGCAGGAGGTCTGGGACACCCTGAAGCCAGGTGGAATACTGGTGTATAGTACCTGCACCTACAACAGGGAAGAGAACGAAGACAATGTGGCCTGGATTTGCGAAAATCTAGGTGCTGTGAGGTTGAAAATTGATTTAAAAGACCTGCATGGTGTTGTCGAAAGCGATTTTGGATACCGCTTTTATCCACATCGCATTGAAGGGGAAGGATTTTTTATTTCCGTTATGCGAAAAGATGTTGATTTTTCAAACCATCCAAAATATAAACAGGAAAAGGGGATGTCCGGTATAAATAGGTCGCAGGATTTTATTGCGAAAATCCGAAATGCACATGATTATGCAATTATTGAAACAGATCAGTTTATCACAGCTTATCCCCTGAATCAACTTTCACGCATGATGACATTGAAAAAGAAGTTAAATTGTGTTGTGAATGGCGTTTTTCTTGCTGAATTAAAAGGAAAAGATGTGATACCTGCACATCAATTTGCGCTGTCGAAAATACTGGATACAGCAGGCGTCAATCAGTTTGAACTTGATTACAAAACAGCGATTGCATTTTTAAAGCGGGAAAATATTTACCTGCCTGATGCACCTTTGGGCTATGTTTTAGTAACTTTTCAGCAACAAGCTTTAGGCTGGGTGAAAAATTTGGGGAAAAGATGCAATAATTTGTATCCGCAATATTGGCGTATCAGGATGTTTCTTTAAATTTGCATCGAATCAGCATTTGGCTGTTTGTTTTGGTTATAATAATTATATTTATTGATTTTCAATGAAATACTGCTATAGATATACGCTATTATTTTTTCTTTCTGTCTTGTTAGCATCCTGTTCAGGCATGCTATATACAAGTATCGATATTTTACGCCCTGCAAAAGTAAGTTTTCCGGTTGATGTGAACCACATGCTTATCATCAACAATTCGCTATCTCAACCTCATCAATACGGACATAAAACAGACTTATTCAATGAATCTCAGAAAAATATTCTGGTTGATACGGATAGTATAGCCATCTTTGCTTTGGCTTCATTTGCTGAGTCTATCATTCAAAAAGAGTTCTTTGGCTCAGTTAATTTAGTTCACAATTCCATCAACAGAGGAAATGATTTTTTTGCTGTATCACTTCCGGATAAATCGTCAATTTCCTATTTAGTAAATCAAAATCAGGCAAATGGGGTTATCTCATTAAACAGAATATTAGTGAATGATAATCAGGGAGAGCTTTACAATCAGGAAGAGAATACTTTTATTGCCTATTTAGAGGCAAAATACGAAATGCAATGGAGCATTCATTTTCCGGAGAAAAACAAGATTTTTACCTTGATTACAAATGATACGGTTTATTGGGAGTCAGAATCATATAGCAGACAACGTGCACTAAGTGGTTTGCCGGACAGAAAAGATGCTTTGATAGATGGTGCTTTGATTTCCGGAGAAAGAGCTGTGAAAAACTTCATTCCCTACTGGGAACAAGCGGATCGTTATCTATTTAATGGATCAAATAAATCATTTAAAGCAGGTATGGATTCGGTGTATGTTAGAAATTGGGTAGGTGCAACGCAAGTGTGGGACGCTTTGTTGAATAAACTCAATAATCCATATCAAAAAGGTAAAGTTGCGCATAATCTGTCGGTTGTTTCCGAGATTAATGGGAATATTCAAAAAGCTTATGATTATGCAACTATTGCGTTGGATAGTTTTATCAATTCTACACTCGTGGAATACAGAAACTTCATGTTTGTTGTTGAACAACATGAAACCCTGAAGCAGAGATTGAACGATCTCGAGGTGCTCAATAAACAATTGGGAGAATAATAATGAAAAATATGATAAAAATCAACTTAAATAAATCGGACCTTTCGCTGTTAGAAAAAAAAGGTATTGCTCAATCCAAAGTTGAAGAACAACTGGCAGCATTTGCCACTGGCTTTCCTTTTCTGCGAATTATCAGTTCAGCCGGTCCTGATCAGGGCATTTTGCAAGTCACGAACAAACAGTTAGCCCAATACCTGAAAAGTTGGGATGCCTACCTTGAAAAGGACAAAACAATTTTGAAATTTGTTCCCGCATCGGGTGCTGCAAGTCGCATGTTCAAAGATTTGTTTGAGTTTTTAGATGGAGAATCCGATAAGCCGGTGAAAACTCCTGAAATACAATTTTTTAATGAAATTGATAAATTCGCTTTTTATGATGCTCTCAATGCAAGCTGCATGCATAAC
>JAUSNQ010000179.1 GCA_030655595.1 Paludibacter sp. | reverse complement strand
TGAATCAAAGAAATCGACATATTCGCCAACATGGATTTCCTGTGTGCCGTTTTACGGCCTAAATGATTGAATTTTTTATTATGTCTCATTTTTCCTTACTCTTTATCTAATTTATACTTGGCGATATCCATTCCGAAGGACAAATTCAAGCTTTCCAATTTTTCATCCAATTCAGTAAGTGATTTTTTACCGAAATTGCGGAATTTCAACAAATCATGACGGTGATATCCGGCTAATTGACCTAAAGTTTCAACATCAGCGGCTTTCAAACAATTCAAAGCACGAACTGATAATTCGAGGTCGGTCAGTTTGGTTTTCAACAACTGACGCATGTGCATGAATTCTTCATCGAAATCATCAGCAGCTTCTGTTTCAACAACTTCCAAAGATATTTTCTCATCAGAGAAAAGCATGAAGTGATGAATCAGAATTTTTGCAGATTCTTTCAAAGCTTCTTTCGGATGAATAGATCCATCTGTATCAATTTCTATCAACAACTTTTCATAATCAGTCACCTGTTCAACACGGAAATTCTCAACCGTATATTTTACGTTCCTGATGGGCGTAAAAATTGCATCGATTGGAATGATTCCGATCTCTCCGGCGCCAACTCTGTTTTCTTCAGCAGGAATGTATCCACGTCCTTTATTGACAGTAATATCAATCTTAAAACTTGCAGAAGGGTCCATTTCACAAACAATTAAGTTTGGATTCAACACTTCGAAACCAGTGAAATATTTACCAATATCTCCGGCTTTCAACAAAGCAGTTCCGGAAACATTGATTGTTACTTTCTCATTGTCAATATCTTCAACAACTTGTTTGAAACGAATTTGTTTAAGATTTAAAATGATATTCGTAACATCATCAATTACACCTGGAATGGTTGAATATTCATGATCTATGCCTTCAATTTTAATTGCGGTAATTGCAAAGCCTTCTAACGAAGACAAGAGAATGCGGCGCAGTGCATTACCAATGGTAATACCGTAACCTGGTTCAAGCGGACGAAATTCAAACTTACCGTGAAAATTGTCAGCTTCCAACATGATTACCTTATCGGGTTTTTGAAATGCTAATATAGCCATGTGTTCACTTATTATTTAGAGTATAACTCAACGATTAATTGTTCTTTGATATTTTCCGGAATATCTTCGCGTTCAGGAATGTGAATGAAATTGCCCGACAAAGCAGACTCATTCCATTCTATCCATGGATATTTTGAATGATTGAAACCATTCAATGACTCGGCAATCACCTCCATTGATTTATCTTTTTCGCGTACAGCTATAACCTGACCCGGGCGGACATGGTACGAAGCAATATTCACTACTTTGCCATCTACTGTAATGTGCTTATGACTTACCAACTGACGAGCTCCTGCACGTGTTGGAGAGAATCCTAAACGATAAACGATGTTGTCTAAACGAGATTCAAGCATTTGCATCAAGACAACACCGGTTACACCAGGTTTACTCTTTGCTTTTTCATACATATTGCGGAATTGTTTTTCCAATACACCATAGGTATATTTAGCTTTTTGTTTCTCACGCAACTGAATACCATATTCAGAAGTTTTTTTACGTCGATTGTTTCCGTGTTGACCGGGAGGATAGTTCTTCTTAGACAATACTTTGTCAGGTCCGAAGATTGCCTCGCCGAATTTACGGGAAATTCTTGATTTTGGTCCAATATATCTTGCCATTTTTCTTTTTTATTTATTTTTGATTTTCTGCTTTCTGAAGTTGTTCCGAATAGGCCGCAATTGCTGAGAGGTTAAACGCAATTCAATTCTGGTACAAATTTCATGATCAGCAAAGATTTATTTATTAAATCTTCAAATCGTTTAATTTAAAATTAAACTCTACGACGTTTAGGTGGACGACAACCATTGTGTGGAAGTGGAGTAACGTCAACGATTTCGGTAACTTCAATACCGGCACCATGGATAGTACGGATGGCAGACTCACGACCATTTCCCGGACCTTTCACATAAGCTTTTACTTTTCGCAGCCCTAAATCTGCGGCTACTTTTGCACAATCCTGAGCAGCCATCTGCGCTGCATAAGGTGTATTCTTTTTAGATCCGCGGAATCCCATTTTACCGGCCGAAGACCATGAGATTACCTGACCATCGCCATTTGTAAGAGTAACAATAACGTTGTTGAACGAAGAGTGTACGTGTAATTGACCTACACCATCCACTTTGACTACTCTTTTCTTGGCTGAAACTGTTTTCTTTGCCATATAATATTAATTTTTTAGCTTGTCTGAAATTTGCTACAGTTAAACCTTATTTAGTTGCTTTTTTCTTATTCGCAACTGTTTTCTTCTTACCCTTACGTGTACGAGCATTGTTTTTCGTACTTTGTCCTCTCAATGGAAGACCAATACGGTGACGGATGCCACGGTAACAACCAATGTCCATCAAACGTTTGATGTTCAACTGTACTTCCGAACGAAGATCACCTTCCACTTTGAAAGTGGTACCGATGATTTCACGAATTTTAGCTGCTTGGTCGTCAGTCCAGTCTTTTACTTTGATGTTGAGATCAACACCAGCTTCTTCTAAAATCTTTTTTGCATTACTGCGACCTATTCCGTAGATATAAGTCAATCCAACTTCCCCGCGTTTGTTTTGGGGTAAATCTACTCCGACAATTCTTATAGCCATAAACTATTTAATTTTGTATAATAAAAATTACTTAACCCTGACGTTGTTTAAACTTCGGGTTTTTTTTGTTAATAAC
>JAUSNQ010000178.1 GCA_030655595.1 Paludibacter sp. | reverse complement strand
GATCAATACGAATAAAATCAGCGTCAATATCACCACACTCCGAAAGTAAATATTCGATATTATGTGTCTTTTTGATTTCCATTCCGTTAGTGATAAGAAAAGCTTTTAGAAATTTCTCAACCGCTTGCTGACAATGAAAACATACAGAAGCATTTGCAACTATTTCAAATTCCGTTAATTTTTCAACAACCAATAAATCTTCGTTCGCTTTTAGAAGCCATTGTGTTATAAATGTTACCGTTTCTTTGTTCATATTGCAATTCCTTCTTTTATTACTTCACGAAGAATATGCCCGGTAATCTTCTTTTTTTGTCGAACCTCTTCTTCACTCTGAATTAAAATATCGGCAGGGATTTTATATTTAGCCAGTTCCTTTCTTAATTGAGATTTGTAAAATCTTTTTTTGTGAATATCAAGGGTATTTTTTGTTATCACAAGAAAATCGTAATCGCTTTCCGCCGAATTATCGTTTCTTGCCCTCGATCCAAAGAGAAGCACCCTGCAATCGGGGAATAAGCTGATTACAGATTTTCTGATAATGGAAAGTGTTTCCTTGCTATTATTAACCATTTTTTATTTCAAAAATACTCAATTTTTTGGAAAGCATTTCAAGAACCAGGAATCAAGCTGTTTACTTTTTCCAATACGATACTCTCGCTGACGCAAATTTGTAATTTGTGTCTTGTTTTCACTAGTGTCTCGTTTAAATATTAGAAAGTTCTTTTATATTTTTGATAATCAGTTATTTGTAGTTAATTTTCTTGCGTGACGATTTCAGGAAAAATTCTTTTGGGGCAAATTTAATATGAAAAGATCATGTTGGAATATGCTTTTGCTCAGATCATTGAGTTTTTTATTGCCATTTGTTTGGTAATAATCGCAGGAAAGGAGTTGAAAATTGATAGGCCAACCTACGAAATATTACAAATTCTAGGCATCTCTCTACTGGACAAAACACCTGTAAAAGAGCTACTTGCAAATAATGATTACAGAAATGTCAAAGAACTAGATTATAAACAACTGTCACTCAGTCTCTTTTAACGAGACAGTAGTGTCTTGTTTTAAGAAAAACAAACGAACTTTTGGGTTTTGTGTCATTGGTTAAAAACATTAATTCTTTCGAATTGCATTCCGATTCCAAATCGATGCGAACTTGAGTTTTATTGTTGCTGTTGTGATGGAAGACAGTGTTCATTTCTAATTATTCATTGTTTTTTGCGCGTATGTATTTTTGCACCTGATTATATAATGTGGTAGAAATTTCCAGCGAATGATTTATTTCTGAACGATTTGGCTGAAAATACCTGGGACCAGGATAACGTTCTGCTTCATAATAATCGCTTATTATAACAATATCTTTAATTTCTATACCGGTAAACTGAATTTTCTGATTTGCATTATTGAAAAGAATATCAAGAGAATGGGTCCGTGGTATTTTAATCCCTTCGAATGCATACAAAGCTTTCAAAGCTTTTTCAACTGTTTGCTGAATATCTATTGCAATAACGTCGGTATAATGGTTTTCCCTGTTCAGCAGGATAGCTGTTTCAAGACTTTTTTCTGCAAATGCAAGCCACTCTTCAGCAAGCTTCCTATTATGCATAAACCACGTTTCCTTTCATCATTATTTCCCGGTAAAACATATCGCCATCGATAATTCTTTGATTGATTCTTTCCTGATTGTCAACCAAAATATCAACCGGAACATTTTCTTTAGTAATAATATCCCAAAGAAGGATTTTAAGTTTTACCCTGAAATCCCTTATTTTACTTTCTTCGATGTTTTTTATAACAAGAATATCAATATCGCTTTCTTTTCCCGGATTACCATAAGCATACGAGCCAAACAGGATTATCTTTTCCGGTTTTTCCTGTTTTATTTTTTCAACGATTAGCGATATGTAATTGCTGATTATCATGTTATGGTAAAAATACTAAAATATATTAAATTAACAATCGCACAGGAGGGTTTCGGATTCAAAAACAATGAATGTTATCACCTGATTGCCCCCTGGATTCGCAACCGCTTGCTGACAATGAAAACATGCAGAGGCGCTTGCAACGATTTAAAGTTCCGGGTTAAGAGTTTAGAGTTTAGACACTTGTCGCTATTCTTTCCGCCAAATTAACATCGAGCCCTTCTCATCGCCCAAATAGGCCGTTGCTTCTGTCTGAGTGAGGATCAGGTAGCGGATCTTACGGTCAATAAGAGATTCTGTTTTATCTATTAAAACATGAAGGAAGTTCTTATTAATATCATTACCAATAAGAAGAATATCAATAGTTTTTCCATCTTTCCCTATTGCCAGATCTCCGGTTAAATAAGCCTCTTCCACGTCACCCAATTTTAGTGAATAGTGAGTAGTGAGTATAGTGAGTAGTGAGTAGTGAATAGTGAGTAGTGAGTAGTGAGTAGTGAGTAGTGATCAGTTGTTTTTTAAGGATTTAATAAGTGCCGATAACATTTTCTTTATTTCGTCTGTCTG
>JAUSNQ010000165.1 GCA_030655595.1 Paludibacter sp. | reverse complement strand
GTTATTTAGATAGTCTGACTACGAAGCAGTCTGATCAGTATTGTACCGATTTATGGTTTGACAAATCGATGGAGTGGATGGGTGAAATGCAGAGTAAAGGTGAACCATTTTTTACGTTTGTTTCTCTGAATGCTCCGCACGGACCTTTTCATGCCCCTAGAGAGGATTTTTTATCGTATTGTTCCATTCTTGATGAAAAGACAGCCTCTTTTTTTGGTATGATCCAAAATATTGATAAAAATTATGATAGATTGGATAAATGGTTAGAAATAAAGGGACTAAAGGACAATACACTTATTGTTTTCATGAATGATAATGGCACTGCAGGAGGGATGTCTGTTTATAATGCAAACATGAGAGGGCAAAAAGGTAGCTATTATGATGGAGGCCATCGTGCAGCTTGTTTTATGAAATGGCCTGAAGGAAATCTCGGATTACCAAGAACGATCGACCATGCTTCACATATTCAGGATTTGTTGCCGACATTTATTGATTTGTTTGGTTTGAATGTAGCACCGGAACATCAATTTGATGGTATCAGTTTGAAACCTCTTTTATTGAATGAAGTGGTTGAGAAAGATAGAATGTTTGTAGTTCAGCAAGGACCACACGTAAACCCTCAAAAGTACAATTCCTGTGTGGTTTACGAATCCTGGAGACTTGTAGGGGAAAATGAGTTGTATGATTTGAGTGTTGATCCGGGACAAGGAACCAACGTAGCGCAACAAAACCCTACTGTTTTGAACAAAATGAGAGCGTATTATGAATCCTGGTGGTTAACTGTGTACGATCAAAATGCAAAACACATCCCTTTGGTAATTGGTTCTGAGTTTGAAAATCCTGTGATTTTAACATCGGCTGATTGGGTGGGTTCCGGACCGAATACACAGTGGGGTGTTGCGGCTGGGAATGATGATGTTAATGGTTATTGGGTTATTGATGCCAAGGTTGGAGGTAATTACAAAATCGAATTGAGTCGTTGGCCTTTTCATATCAACAGGAGCCTGACTGTAAGCGGACCTTCAACTGCGGTAGGAGGAACAAGTATAAGAACAGGAAAAGCGCTTGCCATTGATGCTGGTTGTATTTCATTAAACAGCAATAATCCGGTTGAAATAAAATCAACAGTCAATGCAACCAACATTACTTTCAATATCAACATTCCTCAAGGTGTCAATACACTCAAAGCATTTTTCAGGGATAAAAACGGACAGTATCTGTGTGGTGCATATTACGTAAGAATTGAAAAACTACCTTAAGATAAAAAATCTAATTATTATGAACAAAGTAAGATCAATAAAGAACTTAATTCCTTTGATGATGCTCTTGTGGTTTGTCAATAGTGCTGTCATCGGACAAAATGTGACTGGAAAAGTCACAGATGCAGATACTTTTGAAGAATTAATTGGTGTGACTGTAATGGTAAAGGGTACTAACATCGGTACAATTACAGACGTAAATGGTATTTACAGAATTGCAGCATCAAAAGACAATGTCTTGACATTCAGTTTCATTGGAAAGGAAAGTGTGGATATCAGGGTGACTTCTACCACGCACAATGTTAGTTTAAAAGACCATTCTGTTGCTATTGATGAGGTTATCGTAGTAGGTTATGGTTCACAGAGAAAAGAAAGTGTTGTGGGAGCAATTTCTAATGTGAAAGGTGATGATATTGCAAGAATCACCGGTGTGACGAATATCTCAAGTGCCTTGTCGGGGATGGTTCCCGGTTTAACGGCCATGAGTTATGGTGGTAAACCGGGTCAGGACGAAGCGCAATTACTCATTAGGGCCAAATCGACCTGGAACGGCATGGAACCTTTAATCCTTGTCGATGGTATCGAAAGAGACATGAATAACTTAGACGCAAACGAAATTGAGTCAATTTCTGTATTGAAAGATGCTTCTGCGACTGCTGTATTTGGTGTACGCGGTGGGAATGGTGTTATTCTGGTCACCACAAAACGAGGAAGAGAAAGCAAACCTGTTTTGCGGGTTAACGGGAATGTTGGAATTAAATCGGTATCCAAAGTTCCTGAATACATTAATTCTTATGAAGCCCGGTGGTTGAGAAATCAAGCCATAGAAAATCAGGTGCCAGTCGATGGAGCTACCTGGGGCTACATCACTCCGATATCCGAACTCAAACATTACAGAGATCAGGATCTTCCTTATCAGTATCCTAATATTAGCTGGAGAGATGAAATGCTAAAAAAGCATGTATGGTCGCAAAGGGTGAATATGGACATACGAGGTGGTACCAAATTTCTCAAGTATTTTAACTCATTGTCTTATGTTTATGATGGTGATGTTTTAAACGGTGAGGATCTCGGACAAGGTTATATTCCCAGAAATGACTATTCCAGGTTAAACTTCCGCTCGAATTTTGATTTTTCTCCAACAAGCACCACAACTTTCAGTGTCGATATCGATGGTGCATCTGGGAAACAACAATCGATGGGAGCACCTGCATACCTTGTTTGGCTTGGTGTTTACGGCAAAGGGCCGGACGATTATCCAATTAAGTATGAAGACGGTACCTATGCGAATAATTTAGCGGGTTACAACATGGAGAATCCTGTTGAATTGTTGAATTATGGCGGACGAACCACAGAAACCAGAACAGATATTAACACGACATTTTCCTTAAATCAGAAATTAGATTTTATAATCAAAGGATTATCGTTAAGTGCAAAAGCTAATTTTCATAACTTCTATTATTCAGAAGGACCGAACATTGCTGAATCACGTAATGCAACCAAATATGTGGATTGGAGAAATGGAAGGGAAGTATGGAATTATCCTACCGCATATATAAATTCTAAACACGGATTTAATTTCGTTTCGCAAAAACCGGTGGTGTCATCTGAGTCAGCCAAAACAAATGTATATCAGAACCTGATGTATCAGATTTCAACGAACTATGAACGTAAGTTCACAGGAGGGCATAATGTAACGGGATTGTTTTTATTCAAAAGAAGAGAAAGTTCAATGGGTTCTAATTTTCCATCTTACAGGGAAGAGTGGGCAGGCAGGATCACTTATGATTACAAAAACAAGTATCTGTTTGAAACCAATGGAGCTTATAATGGTTCGGAGAAGTTTGACAGAGGTCAGAAATTCGGATTTTTCCCATCCATGGCTGCAGGTTGGGTCATATCAAACGAATCTTTCATGAATGATATTGAACAATATGTTAATTTTTTGAAAGTCAGATATTCATGGGGAAAAGTGGGTAGCGATAATAACATCCCTAAATGGCTGTATGTTTCGCAATGGCAAATTGTAACGAACAGTGCCAAGTTAGGCTATCCAAATGCAGTAGTACCGCCATTTACTTCTTATAATGTAAGTAATATAGGTAATTCTTATGCCCGTTGGGAGACAGCAACAAAAAATGATATTGCTTTAGAAGCTACCATGTTTTCAAATTTCTTGTCGATCAATTTCGATTACTACTGGGGTAGAAGAGATGATATTTTTATGAGTGCCGCACAGCGTAATATTCCACCTTGGTTTGGTGCGGATCCGGTTGCTGCGAATATTGGTCAGACCAAAGAGCAAGGTTGGGAGTTTGAGGCCAAAATCAAAGGAACAACGCCAATGAAACTCAATTATTTTGCATCAGCAGCTGTATCTTATGCCAGGGATGAAGTCATCTATCAGGAGGATCCTTATTTGTTACCAGATTACCAGAAGAAAGCCGGATATCAAATCGGACAGACAAGGAGTTATCTTAATGAAGGGGTGATTCAATCATGGGATGAGATGTATACAGGTGTTATGTGGCAGAATAATCCACAAGCGATGCCCGGCAATTTCAGACAAATTGATTATAACGGAGATGGATATATCGATGCCAATGATGTAGTTCCTTACGGTTATCCTGACCGCCCTCAATATACAATCAATTTTACAGTAGGTGGTGATTACAAAGGATTTAGTTTGTTAGCTCAGATTTACGGTACAAGAAATGCCACTTTGCAACAATGGATCTATGAATACACGGCTCCACATTATGCTTCTGTTGTTGATAGATTGATATATGATGATGTTTGGCTTCCTGATAATCCGAACAGTGGTTCGTACCGCCATCCTTCATTTATGTACACCGGAAATAATATTGGTAACTATAATTATAAAGATGGTTCTATGTGGAGACTTAAGAACGTTGAATTAGCTTATCAACTTAAAAATAAAGTACTTGAGGATGTTGGTATCAATTCTTTGAGATTATTTTTAAGCGGGAATAACCTGTGGTTGTTTTCTCACCTCAACGAAGACAGAGAAACGGGTAGTATCAGAAATGTACATGATCATGCGGTGAAATATCCAATGACCAAAACATACAACCTGGGATTCAATATTCAATTTTGACACAATTAAAACACAATCAAAATGAAAATATCAGTTAAAATATTAAATGGCTTTCTAACCGTGTTACTCACATCAGGTTTGATTGCATGTGAAGATTACCTTGATAAAACACCGAGTTCGAATCTTACAGAAGAACAGGTGTTTGGGAATTACAAAAATTTTGAAGGATTTGTAGATATCTTTTATGGTGATAATTTAATTCACTATGCCGGACACGCGCTAACTTCTTCATTAGATCTCGGAGATGATGTGGCTTGTAATAAGGATTTTCCTGTAACCTATAATATCCCTTATGGCAATTATTGGTGGGTTTGGAGCAATTATCATCAAAACATTTTCAATCAACACAACGAAACGATTGATCCTTTAAAACGTTCCGGCATATGGACAGCCGGTTGGTATAACATCAGACGTGCAAATCTTGGACTGCATAACATGAAATTATTGATTGAAGCTACTGATGAGGAAAGAAATTTGATCAAAGGTCAATTGTATTTTTTCAGAGACTGGAATCAT
>JAUSNQ010000164.1 GCA_030655595.1 Paludibacter sp. | reverse complement strand
ATCCAATCGTAACCTTTTGCTTCGAGCTCATGAGCGAGTTCCTTTCCCCCCGATTTCACAATTTTTCCATCGTACAACACATGTACGAAATCAGGAATGATATAATCAAGCAAACGTTGATAGTGCGTAATTAATATGGTAGCATTCTCCGGCGTTTTGAGTTTATTCACCCCATGAGCCACTACGCGTAGTGCATCAATATCTAATCCAGAATCAGTTTCATCCAGAATGGCCAATCTTGGTTCGAGCATCGCCATTTGGAAAATCTCATTTTTCTTCTTCTCTCCTCCCGAGAATCCCTCGTTCACCGAGCGATTGGTAAGCTGACTGGCCATTTCAATAAGTTCTTTTTTCTCACGCATAATACGCAAAAAATCTGTGGCTGATAATGGTGGTTGGTTTCTGTACTTGCGTTGTTCGTTGATGGCGGTACGCATAAAATTCACCATGCTCACACCGGGAATTTCTACCGGATATTGAAAACTCAGGAAAATCCCCTCGTTGGCACGCGCTTCCGGAGCCATTTCCAACAAATTCTTTCCTTCAAACTCCACTTTTCCATGAGTCACTTCAAATGTGGGATTACCTGTAATAACAGAAGAAAGTGTTGATTTACCGGAACCATTCGGGCCCATGATGGCGTGAATTTCGCCGGGTTTAACCGACAAACTTAATCCTTTTAATATTTCTTTGCCATTGATACTGGCGTGTAGATCTTTAATCGTTAACATTGTTTATCTATATGTTTTTGTTGTATTCGTTATTTAATCCTCCGGTCTAAACCCCGAAGCCATTCTTCGTTCTTAGCTCTTAGCTTTTAGTTTTTCGCTCTTAGCTCTTAGCTCTTCGCTCTACCCAACCGACCCCTCAAGCGTTATCTGCAGTAATTTCTGTGCTTCCACCGCAAATTCCATGGGTAATTTATCAACCACTTCCTTTGCATATCCGTTTACAATCAATCCAACTGCATCTTCAGTGGAAATACCACGTTGATTACAATAGAATATTTGGTCTTCGGAAATTTTAGAGGTAGTCGCCTCGTGCTCCACAATCGCTGTCTCGTTATTCACTTCCATGTACGGAAAAGTGTGGGCTCCGCATTTGTCACCCAGCAGCAGACTATCGCACTGAGAAAAATTCCGCGCATTTTCTGCTTTCGCTGCCACTTTCACCAAGCCACGGTAGCTATTCTGACTCACTCCTGCCGAAATCCCTTTCGACAAAATATGCGAACTGGTATTCTTTCCAAGATGAATCATTTTAGTTCCTGTATCAGCCTGTTGATGGTGATTCGTTACTGCCACAGAATAAAATTCGGCAGACGAATTATCTCCCTGAAGCACACAAGATGGATATTTCCAGGTAATCGCAGAACCTGTTTCTACCTGCGTCCATGAAATATGTGAATTATCTCCTTTACAGATGCCCCGTTTGGTTACAAAATTATAAACACCCCCTTTTCCTTGTTTATCACCCGGATACCAGTTTTGCACGGTAGAGTATTTCACATCGGCATTCTTCATGGCGATGATTTCAACGATAGCAGCATGCAACTGATTCTCATCACGTTGCGGAGCTGTACATCCCTCCAGATAAGACACATAACTATCGTCGTCCGCCACAATCAGCGTCCGCTCAAACTGACCGGTATTGATGGCATTGATACGGAAATAGGTAGATAATTCCATTGGGCAACGCACTCCTTTCGGAATATAGACAAATGACCCGTCGCTAAAGACGGCACAATTGAGCGCAGCAAAAAAATTATCGGTATATGGAACAACCGTTCCCATGTATTTTTTCACCAAATCAGGATGATGTTCCACAGCCTCACTGAAAGAACAAAAAATAATCCCCAACTCAGCAAGATTCTCTTTGAAAGTCGTTTTCACTGAAACGGAGTCCATCACAGCATCCACGGCAATTCCGGATAAAGCTTTTTGTTCTTCCAAAGGAATACCAAGTTTATTAAAAGTTGCCAAAAGTTCGGGGTCAACTTCATCCAGACTTAGAAGTGCATTTTTTCGGGGAGCAGCATAATAGGCAATGCTCTGAAAATCAAACTCCGGAATTGTTAGATGTGCCCAGGTAGGCATTTTCATTGTTAACCAGTGGCGGTATGCTTTCAAACGAAAATCAAGCATCCATTCCGGCTCATTTTTCTTGGCAGAAATGATTCGCACCACATCCTCATTCAATCCGATAGGAATAACATCCGTTTCAATATCGGTTGTAAATCCGTACTTATATTCGTTTTGGGTTACTTCGTGTATTATTGTATCTGACATAATTTTTTTATATTGACTGCAAAATTACTAAAAATTGGACAGGTACGGAAATAACACACTTATAAGGGGTTTTGTTTAATTAAAAGTCATTTTTCATCAGGATGAACTTTTGTCCATCCGATAAAAACCATGAGAAGGTTTGATTTAAATAAACCTATAATTACCGTTCCAACTGCCTTTGAATCTTCTTGATTGCATCTTCAATAGGCTTTTCTGGTTCGATTACATTCAATGGCCCCCAGAAATCAGGATCGGAGAACCCATCTGCTGTTTCACTGATGATTACATTAGAACGTAGTCGTTCACGGAATGTAATGGCTTTATTTTCGGAACTGTTTTCACGGTCGGTCATAGCCATTTCGATGGTAGCGTAGTAGTTCGTATTGAAAAGTTTGCGTTTCCAGTTGATTTTCATACCTAACTCAATTCTGCTGTAGGCATAATGCCATTTTCCATCCTTTTCGATATAATCCATCCGGTAATTGGCTTCAACAGGTGTTACTCTGGCGTTGAAAGGTTTCTTTCTGATAAACATTTTAACAGCTTCCTCTTCGTTCTGCAAGTTCAGACTAAAAACAGCAGATTTTAAGGCAAAAGTTGTAGCGTCGATAAAGAGTTTTCCAGCATAAAGAGCTTCTTCCTTAGTTGCATGATGATTAAAATTAACCACATAAATCAAACGATCGTCGAGCCATTCAACCTTATCAAATGTAAAATAATACCGCTGGAAAATATTTTCCGAAAAAATTATACTTGGATTTTTAATAACATCCAATAAAAGATTATTGTAGGGTCCCCCCATCAATTTAAAGACCAGGGTATCAAGTTTTGTATAATCTGTTTGCTTTCGGGCTTTGAAAAGTTTTGCCAAGTCGTTCCTGTATGATTCATAAGGTTGTTTTTGAATATCAACAACCGCCTCAGACAAAGAAACATAACTCCTGCCTTTTCGGATAGATTCCCTATAAAAAGCAGTCATAAACATCTCTTGTTGTGGATAATTCTCTGGTATCTTTTCAAACATATTGCGAACCAACACATTCGCATCCTGTGTCAATACATCAATCTGAGGTAATTGAATAGCAGCCTGTTCCAAGGCTATTATTCCTTTCTGAGCATTCAATTCATTTAAATTAACCTGTTTACTTTTATACCCCATATGCCTGATAATCAGTCGCACATTATTGTGTTGCTTGGGTACTTTAAGTAAAAATTCACCATCTGAATTTGTTACGGTTGCGATATTCAACCCCGATACCAATATGTTGCAATATGAAAGTGGCGTATTGGTTGACCGATCGATGATTTTACCTCTGAACTCGGCATAATTTCCATTTTCTGTCTGCGTAATGGAATACACGGATGTAATCAGCAAAAGTAAAAATAATGACACGATAACTCTTGGCTTCATATGATTAATTTTTTGATTTATAAGACTATAACAAATATCGGTGATTTTTGTTGAAAGTTAAACAACACCATTCATTATTTTATGTTAAATATTCTTTCTGTGAGAAAAAACCAGAAACACACCCGAAATTATGCGTAAAAATCTTATATTTGCACGTTCAATTAAATTTAAAAAAAAATGTTAAGCACAATTCTATTATTTGCATTAGGTACAGGTGAAATAATCCTGATAGCACTTGTTGTACTTTTAATTTTCGGAGGAAAAAAAATTCCAGAACTGATGCGTGGTCTGGGTAAAGGTGTAAGTCAGTTTAAAAAAGGCATCAAAGATGTTGACGAAGAAATAAACTCCGGTTTAGATGACTCGAAAAAATAAGTAAATCTGCCATGCCTGTTGAAGTTGATGATGAAAAAACCCTTTCGTTTTGGGAGCACTTAGAAGTCTTAAGATGGACCATCTTTCGTATTCTCATTGCGATAAGCTTGTTGGTATCAGCAATATTTTTCTTTAAAGAGTTTGTTTTCACCAACATTGTTTTTGCTCCCCTGAGTTCTGACTTTTGGTTTTATCGGGCACTTTGCTCTTTATCTGAATTAGTCAAAATCCCGGGCATCTGTCCGGAAGAATTCAATATTAAACTGATCAACTTCAATCTTGCGGGTCAGTTTTTGGTGCATATCGGGGCTTCATTCAGCATTGCCCTCGTCATGATTATTCCTTATATTCTCTTCGAAATTTGGCGATTCGTACAACCGGCATTGTATCCCAATGAGAAAAGCCATGTAGGCTTTGTGTTTTTATCCTCATCTTTTCTTTTTTATTTAGGAGTTGCCGCCAGTTACTTTGTAATTTTTCCGCTTACGGTAAGATTTTTGGGTACCTATGAAGTATCTGCTCTGGTACCGAATCAAATTGCTGTTCAATCCTATCTCGGCACCTTATACATTCTTACTTTCAGTATGGGTGTGATGTTTGAAATGCCTGTACTGGCTTTTCTGTTATCAAAAATCGGTTTGATCAATAAGCAAATGCTCAAAAAGGTTCGATCATATGCATTTGTTATTCTTTTGATTTTATCAGCATTGATTACACCGACCACCGACCCGTTTACGATGATGGTGGTGGCGTTACCGCTATATTTGCTTTATGAGTTGAGTATTTTGGTTTGTAAGACAAAGAAAATCGAAGTAGATGAAGACGATGACTAATTTTTACCTTTTGCATACCTTACCTGATGATTTTAGTGTGATACGTATAATCGTTATGCTGAATAGATAAAATATATATGTTTGACGGTTTCAAAGCGATTTTCACACTGTTGACAGACGCTTTTTGGCTATAAAACAAAGTTCCTGACAGCGTGTAAATACGAATATCTTCTCCTCCTGTCAGACCAGAAAGCAGCACTCCGCCGGAAGTGGAATAAAGTTTAATATCGATAAGATTAGTTGGCAAACCTGTTTCAACCAATGTCGTAACTTTTACAGTTTCGGATAAAGGTGAAGTACTGGTTCCGAGTACAGCGCGTACATTGTAATAGTAATCAGTTGATGGTGTAAGATTATCAACAACTTTCATATTGCCATTTAGCAACTCATTTTGAATTAAATATTCAGAAACCTGATTGCCGTATGTAACACTAAAATCATCCACAGCCAGATTCGCAGTGGTGGCTTTAAAGTTATACGTCACACGAAATGCCCTGATATCATCCGCTCTGTTAAACGAATAATTCAGGGTGTATTTCGAAGTGTTCACATAATTAATCATGTCGATTTGCGTCCAGTTTGCTCCGGACAAAGCTTCCACTTTTAAGCTTGATCCGGTTCCTCCAGAAGGAAATCTATACATAAAACTAAATTGTGTCACCGGGTGAGGATATACTTTCGTTTGAATAAATTCTCCTGTGTTTTTTAGTGCAACCGACGGAATTGCAGTCCCTGAACTTGCAGTAGATGTATAATTTCCACTGGCAGTTCCCGACCATCCTTCAGGTAAAGGCTTCCCAGTAGTACCCACATCATTAAACCCTTCAACAACTGTGGTGTCAGCACTACCAATCAATCGAAAAACATTCAGCAAAAAATTATCGGTGTACAAATCAGCTTCCCAGTTGGCGGTGAATCTCAGTGGCTGCACATCAACAGCCGCATTAACTTCAGGTGCCGATAACCCTGTAGTTGTAAACTGCATGGTGTTGATCGATTTGTTGAAATCTCCTGATGTTACTGATTCTACAAAAAAAGTGTAAGTTGCTTCAGGATATAACCCGCTAATATTATAAAAAGGATTGCCCTGTGTTGAAACTGAAGACAAAACAGGTATTTCCTGACTTTGAAATTGAATTTGGTGACTTCCCAGCAAATCGAAATAATCGACTGGATAACTCACCCACTGATTTTCATCGTATGATGGTGATGGATGAGTTACGAAAGGTTTTCGCTTCAAGGTTTTGTTTTCCCCCCAAAACAAGGCAATTCCTCCGTCAGCATATCCGACTATATCCGTTAATATTCCATTGTGATACAACCCAATCGCATCATTTCCGTTGAAACTCATCACCGAGTCGTTAACCGCCTGTGCCTGATTCCTTAATACATTGCTGACAATATTGTAGGCTAACAAATAAGTCTGGTTGTTAGGTAACAGTCCGCTCATTCTAAATATAGCATCAAATCCCCCCTCGCCGTTTGATTGCTTTTGTAATGTATAATCTGATAAATCAAGAGTTCTTCCTGTTCCGTTGTACAATTCAACGGCTTTGTTGAATCCAGTCCCTTCAACATAGGAAGAAAAAATCAGATTACCGGCTTTAGTTGCTCCTTCATAAACTGTTAATTGATAATCATCTGCATGAGGGTCGGTAATCCAGTTCAGCTTTGCACCTACTGGAGTATGCTCTTCTGCTTCTAGCACCATAAAATCTTTACTGGCTTTACCGGTTAGTTGTACCATGCGTGGCTGTGCAAGTCCGCCCCCAGAAATAACTAAAGTATCAATAAAACTCCCCGAAGCAGCCGGACAAAAAACAAGCTCCACATTCACGCCGTTTTGCAGTGTGGTTTGCATCAGAGTATGGGTTTGCAAAAAAAAGTTGGGGTTGTTGTTTTTCAACGTAAGACTCACATTGGAACTGATATTGACACCCTGAATAAATACCATTTTCCTGAGAGAATCACCCTGAAGAATCACATCAAAGTTCATTCTTTCTCCCTGACGTGGTGTCACGATAAAGGATTCTGTTTCTACCGGAAAAGGATATACGTTGACCGTATCACTTCCCCAGATGTAATTCACCAAATCAGGATAATCAATAAAAGGATTGCGGTTTCCCTGAATGCTATAAACAGCCTCCTGCCTCAAGACTTCCTTGATACTGACGGGATCCTGCTGGTGCCACTGTTTCAACAATTCAATAGCCCATGGTTTCCAGACCGGATAGTTGTTTTTATCCAACATCGGAGAATTCCAGTATGGAGCAAGATCTTGATAAGTGGTTACAACGTAAAAGTAAGACCTTGCAAAATCACCCTTAAACTCATCCGCAGGTTCGAACACATTGCCCGTATATCCGGGATAAATTGCCGAGCCAATTTTACTGACACCATTATCGGTTGTAGGTACGCCAGTGACGACCCCCAGCGGATTATTACTTTTCGACATGTTGGTTGAACCATCAGAAGGATACAAATGAAATAAATCTTTGTAAACATTCCATTCGTAACCACCCCACCAGCTCTTGGGAAACGAATGTTCAATGTGCATATCTGAAACACCTTTAAAACCATCATAATACCTGACTATAGGCGAATACATATCCATCACAGAGCCATCCGGATTTTGGTCGGTTTGAAAGAATCCCTCCCAGGTATATCCACTGCCACTTCCGTATTTCAGTACTTGTTGTGGAGCTGATAACTGATGAAGAGCAGTTTTCAGGGCAGCCTTCTTGGTGTTATGGGCATTATAATAATATCCTGCGGGTATTTCCGCAAGCACACCAAATTGCACTACACACAAAATGCATAGGAAAATGGTTGACTTGAATCCGTTTTTTATCATAACATGCGTTATTGTATGATAAATTTTCGGATAGCTTTGATTTGGTTAGATTCGAATTTAATAAAATACATGCCCGCATATAAATTTGAAACAGAAATCGGGGCAAAAGGTTCAATATTTCCAGCTTTTACAACCTGTCCGCTGATGTTCAGAATGCTGTAACGAAGAGGTAAAGTGTCAATGCCAACTTTAACTGTTTTTTCTTTGGCATGATAACTAAATGTAATTAATGTTTCGGGTGAGTCAACGCCAGATGAAGTGTTCCAAGATGTACCTTTGAAATTTCCCCAAATATACTCGGCTAATTCAGGATAGTCAATAAATGGATTTCTATTCTTTTGATGGACATATATCGCGTTGTTGCGGGTGATTTCCTTTTGAGAAACGGGATCCTGTCGGTGCCATTTTAAAAATAAGTTTGTACTCCAGGTTGAAAAAGCAGGATATTTTGTGCGATTAAACGATTCACCATCGATGGTGGTCATGATATTTTCATACCGGGTGGCAAAATAAAAATAGGTACGGGCAAAATCGCCCTTGTATTCATCAACTGGCTCGAATACTGTTCCGGAGTAGCCTGAAAATGAAGATGTCCCAATTTTACCAAGTGATCGATTATCACCCGCAATTAAACTGGTTGAGTTCGTTTCTCCAAAAGGCATATTTCCTCTAAAATTGTTCACCCGCCCATCAGTAGGATAAATATGAAAAGCATCCGACGACATAGGACTTTGATTGTTAAACCAACTACTTGGAATTGAATGCTCTCGATTATAACAATCACAAACTTCACTTTGATTTCCACACTTTTTTTGATTCGGTATCCAGGTACAAGTTGAATACATATCCCAGACTTTCCCATCAGATGTAACATCGCTGGTTTCGTAGATTGTGTATAGAAAATCGTAAGTTTTTGTCACATATCCGCTTGATATAATACCATATAGGGTAGTTTTCAGTTGCGCATCGGATTTTCCATTAGCAGCATGATAATATCCTGCAGGTGGTTGTGCAACCATCAAAACCGCACAGAGCCAAAAAATATTGAGTGTAAGTAATTTCATTTTAGCATCAATTAAAAAATATGAAGCGATTCTGAGATTTCAGAAACGGCCTGCTAAAGTACTACATTTATTAATAGCAAAGGATATTTAAATACTATTTTTAGGATAAAAAACCTAAAAATATTCAATCTTTTGTTGGGTTTTTATAACAATAATTTTGAAAAAACGTGAGTTCAATATATGAAAACATAACACAACGAACAAATATCCTTTAGAAACTGTTTTTAGCTATTAAAAAGCTGTTAATGTTAGAAAATTGATAAAATTTCACTATTTTTGCAGTCAGAATATCAAACTATAAAATAAGTAGATTATGTTAAGTTACAAAGAACTTGGATTAGTTAACACCAAAGACTTATTCAAAAAAGCA
>JAUSNQ010000147.1 GCA_030655595.1 Paludibacter sp. | reverse complement strand
TTTTTCAATACCCCATGGTCAACCAAGCACCAATCTACTTTAGTCGAACCTCCATCTGCTAATAATATCATATCTTAATATATATTTGTTTTTTATACAAAAAATGTCCAATTAACCAGTTGATTATCAAAAATAAAACTGCAAAAGTAAGTGAACCAAAGTAATTACCCAAATAATTTTGCAAACCAATTTCATACAAGAACTTTTTGATTGAAAATAGTTCACCACCATATGTGATCATGATGTTACCAATCAGTATGGATAAAACCGCAGCAGCCACATAAATAAACAGCGGATTAACACCGAAAGACTCAAAAAAACGACTCCAACGCTTATGACCTTTCACGTCAATAATCCAAACAAGTAAAGCCAGCAATGTGGAAGCCAATCCGCAAGTTACCAACACAAAAGTCGGCGACCATATTTTTTTATTGATGGGGCAACCGTAGCTTAGTAGAAATCCTGCAAAAGTCAAAATGGCACCCATGATAAACAATTGCTGGATGCGTACCAGATTGTCTTTGGTCTGCATCAACATTATTCCGGCATAAAATCCAATCAACACATGTGCAATGGATGGAATAGTGCTCAACAATCCTTCCGGATCGAGATATACACCGTTGTCGATGTACATGTGATTTTTACCCAGCACAGCCTGATCGACAACGGCAATAATATTTTGCTCACTAAAATCGAATCCATTACCGAATAGCAGCAAAAAGAAATAGCCAATTAATGACAAAATGATGATAATCGGAATATATTTATGTTTGACTAAGATAGCGATAACAGCCGTGGCGCCGTAACTCAATGCCAATCGTTGCAGCACACCGAGTATGCGAAGCTTCTCAAAGTTTGTTATCGCCCGGAAGAAACGTTCAAAAAAACCAAGTTCTTCGGGTTCCAATGCACGGTATGTCCTAAAAGAAAGCGACAGCCAGGCGATTCCCATGCCAATCAGGAAAATCACGAAAGTTCGCTTTAGTATTTTCAACAGGGTCGCTTTACTCCATTCAAAATTGAATTTCCGAAGGGATATATAAGTCGATATGCCCATGATGAACATGAAAAACGGAAACACCAGATCGGTGGGTGTTATTCCGTGCCAGGCAGCGTGACCGAGTGGCGCATACACATACCACCACGAACCGGGATTGTTGACCAGTATCATGCCTGCGATGGTTATACCGCGTAGCACGTCGAGGGAAAGAAGTCGTGTGTTTGTGGGTGTTTGTGTTATCATTTTTTATACAAATAATATTTTTTTGATGTTTTCTTAAATCCATCCACCTCTTTATACCAAAAATCTTTGATATCTTCGAAACGGTTTGTTTTGGTGAAAGTCAAACGAACAAAATCGCTACCGCTGACTTTATCAAACATGTTAAACCTTTGCGGGTTGGCATAATCAAACACTGCCCTGTCGGGATACAATGCAGCAATTTCCTGCATCACATAAAACTGCACTTCAGAAAGCCTTGCGGCTGCATAATCTAAGATATGCACCTGCACGCCGTTCAAGCGTTTTCCTTGTCCCGTTGCATAAAAAGGTTTAAAATAAATCGGTCTGAAAAACAATCCCGGCAATTTTAAATTATTCATATTTTCAGCCAATTTTTCCGCATCAACCCATTCGGCAGCAAACAACTCAAACGGAAGCGGGTAACCCACCCCAATCGACATATAGCCCAATTCACCTAAAATTCCACTTACAGGATAAAAAAGTGCGGTGATTGGGTGAGGAATATGCGGTGATGAAGAAATCCACTGCAGTCTGGTGTCTTCATATATCATCTTACGTTTCCAGCCTTTCATTTTCACAACATGCAATTTGCATGATTTTTTGAGCATATTCTCACCGTTTAAGAGCAAGGCAAGTTCTCCGCAAGTCAGGCCGTACACATACGGTATTTTAAACTGACTGACAAAAGACACAAACTGATCTTCAACTAAACCACCTTCTACCTTGAGACCACCCAATGGATTAGGTCTGTCGAGTACAATAAACTCGATATCATTTTCAGCAGCAGCCTCCATGGCCAGACCCATCGTACTAATATAAGTAAACGAGCGACAACCAATATCCTGGATATCATAAACCAGCACATCAACGTTTTTCAGCATTTCAGGTAAGGGTTTACGCGTTTTTCCGTGCAGCGAGTACACCGGCAAACCGGTTCTCTGATCTTTTTCATCATCTACATGATCACCGGCATGCGCATCGCCGCGAACGCCGTGTTCAGGAGCGTATAGTGCTACTAAATTCACATTGGGAGCTTCAAACAAAATGTCAATGGTTGATTTCAATTGATTATCAACTCCCGTAGGATTCGTGATGAGACCCACCCGTTTTCCTGTCAGCACTTTGAAATTTTGCTGTTTCAGCACTTCAAGACCGGTTTTCACTTTGATTGTTTGTCCGCTCAGACTGAGGGACAAACAACTAATCAGTATAATAACGATTTTTCTCATTTGCTTTGTATTTTTTTCATTATTACTTGCATCATTTCATTGCTGATACAAATTTCTTTGAAAACAGTTTTAATATGGTTTACAGTTATTTTTTTAAAATCCTTTTCCTGCGGAAGTACGCATACCCCACTCAAATCAACCGAGGCAGGACTTAATAACATATTATCATCACCTTCTGCAAAGTAACATTTCGGACGATGCACTTCGCGCGGAAAGATGCAGGTAACCCATTTGTTTTTTTGAAACCAGCTAACGATATTTAGCATCGGTTCTTTTTCGCCTGCTTTTATCTCCAGCATTTCGTAAATCCTGTTGAAAAGTTTTCGAACTTCTTCTTTCTTTTCTGATTCAATCACGATTACATTGCGATGATAATCGGGTAAAACATAACACAATAAATTTTCGTTGGAAATGATTACTTCTCGTTTGACAGTCTGCACATCCTTTTCCAAAGGCAGAAAGCCCTTATTACCCGCCTGAAAATGCAGGTGATCAGGAGCAGAAGCACCGCATTTCGGTCCGTTATAAAAAACCACGAAATCATCCAGCGCTTGAGCCAAATCAAGCATATCGCCTAAGCGATCAAGAATCAACTGATCGGTATGCTCCATATCGGGAATGGTCAAGTGGAACGGAAATATCGGAAAGGGGTTAACCAAAATCTGATAACGTTTTCCAAAAGGAATACCACGTTGTTCGGCAGGAAGATTCGTCGGACAAAGGAAACATTTTCTTTCCTGAATTGATTTGACATCCACTTTCGCAGCACTTGAACGCATGCGTTCGGGATTAAACTGTACCCTTACTGAACTTCCGCCTAAGTCAAAATCTTTGACAAGCACCTTTTCGAGTGCCTTATAATTTTGATTAGCCAAAGGCCATTCAACCAATTGTTCCTGAAAAAATTTTTTAACCATTTTTGTTTTTATTCAATGCAATTCGTGCCTGCAATTCCCACGTCCTGATTCTGTCTTTATAGGTATTATGACCGTTCATTTTCACCACATCCAACGAAGCATCGGAATTGTCTTCCCAGCGGCGACAGAGGTACAGCACATCGTAAATGCGTCCAATCTGATATTCCCGCGAGAAAGCCAGTCCCAGTGCATAATCTTCCCCATAACTGGTATTGGGCACCCTGATTTCGCGCAGCATAGGCGTGAAAAACGCACGAGGCGCTCCCAATCCGTTGATACGCAAAGCATTATTTCGTCCATTATCAGGTGTCCATTCCTTGTGATCAATCATACCCGGAGGAATCGGCTTTTTATCAAAATCAGTCAGCATATAGCTACCCACCACCATCACACAATCTTGTTCGTAGAAAGCATCCACAATTTTTTGAAGGGTATTTTCATCCGAGTAAACATCATCGCTATCGAGCTGAACAGCAAATTTACCACAAGCTTCGTGGGCAACACCCACGTTCCAGCAGCCTCCTATACCAAGGTCTTTTGGCTCTGGAATGACATGGATTAACCTTTTGTCGGATGCGAAAGTCTTAATTAGCTCAGTAGTTCCATCCGTAGAATAATTATCCACGATAATCAGGTTGAATTTGAAATTTGTTTTTTGATTGAGAACTGATTGAATTGCATCAGCAAGAGTTCTAACACGATTAAAGACAGGGATGATAACCGACGCTTCATATTCGAAAGGTTGAATATTGAAATTCACCTTTTTAAATTCAGGTTTGAGGTATCCACCAATTTTTTTGAGGTGTTCCGTGCAAGCCTGTTCCATTTCGATTTGTACCGCCCGGTTTTTTGGATCCACATAATCAAACTGTTTCTCACCACTTTTCCGGTTATCATCTTCAATTTCCGTGTAAAGATATTCGTTGATATGAACGAGTTCGGCAGATTCTGACACTTTGAGGCGTAGGTCGTACAAGCCTGCAAATGCATAATGAGTTGTCATTTGCTCAGCCGCCTCTTTCAAATCCGAAGTTCGGTACAAAAGCATAGATCCAAAATCAAAATCATCACGCAGACTGCCTTGCTGGTAAGTCACAACCGGCCTATTCGATCTAACGCCATCTTTCATTTGATAATGGTCGCTATACACCATGCCGGCAACCGAACTTTCAGCAATTTGCACCATGCGTTCCAATGCGAAATAACCAACACTCAACTCATCCGTTTTGGTGTATATCAGGGTGTAGTCGGCATTCGATTTGGCAGCAATAGCTTTCACCATGGCAGTTGAACTGAAAGAATCAACTTCAATCGTTTCACATCCGGCAACTTTTTCAGATGTTTTACCCAGTGTAAGCAAAAATACCTTTGAAACGAGATTTGAGTTTTTCATCGATGCGATTGATTTTTCAACTTGCTCGATGTCTTGAAAAGGAATAAAACAATTTACTTTCATATCAATATAATTATGCATTTACATTTCAGCTTTTAATTCTAACCTCTTAGCTCTTAGTTCTTAGCTCTTAGTTCATTATCACCCCAACATATCCCTCTGCACTCGTAACCAAACACTTCCCATCTCCCAACGGCAACACCGTGTTGATCAGCGAGTTTCCGACTTTGTGCTTCCACAAAACAGCTCCGGTAAACGAATCGAGTGCAAAGATAAGTCCGTTTTTGGTACTGCCATACACAATATTATCTTTTTCCATCAGCATGCTTGGGGCATGGTCGTAGCCGTAACCGACGTTGACCGACCAGAGTTTTTTCGGTTCTTTTAATTTCGCATCGTAACACACCACACTATCCTGCATGGTTTTGCTGAAAATTCTTTTCTTGTCGGCCGACAAACCAATGGTTTCGCGCACCATGGACTCTTTTGTCCGCCACACAACTTCTCCATTTTTCGCATTTAAGGCAGTCAGCACCCGATCCGGAGCAGAAAAGAATACCTTGCCATATGCACCCACCGGCCAAACCGCAGCAGGAGAAAAGTGCATGCGATTGTTGCCGTTGTTCCATTTCCAGGCAAGTTTGCCATTTCTCTTGTTCAAAGCATATAAATAACTGTCCCATGCTCCGAAAATAATCTTGTTATTATAAAGCAAGGGCCGTGTTTCCACATATCCGGTCACGCCTTGGTACTGCCAGATCAGTTTTCCATTTCGAATATCGATACATCTGAATACCTGATCACTGCTGCCGATATAAGCGCGATTCTTGTCAATTGTCACAGCACCCATAACTGCCGCATCTGTTTTCAGTTTCCAAATCAATTTACCCGTTTCAGCATGTACACCATATATATATTGATCGGTCGAACCAAAAACAACCACATTATTCCCAACAGCCGGAGTTCCCAGAATGCGACTTTTCGATTCAAACTGCCACAACAATTGACCATCTTTCAGTGATAAACAAGAAAGCACACCCAAATCATCGCCAACATAGACCTTATCGCCCGACACAACCGGAGAAGAATAAATAGCAGCTTGAATTTTCACAATCCAAAGTGATTTCACTTGAGGATATTGCTGGTTTACAGAAAAATCCGGACGTGGATAAGCTGAATTATCCTCCGTATAATAGCGTTTTCTCAAAGCATATCCTCCCCACGGACGAGCAGGTTTACCGATGATTTGTTCTCTTACCAGGATAGAATCTTGTGTAACTACATAAACTGAATAACCACCAGCATCACTCTTACCCCGCAAATTAGATCGGTTGATAAACGCAGGAATTCCATCATATGCCGTCATTTTATTGGTATGGTAATGTCCGTTTAACACCGCCTTCACATTGTATTTTCGAAGTAAATCGGTCACTTCATACCAATTATCAACATCTCCAGATTGCAGCGGGTAATGCGTTACAATGATGATGTCTTTATACAACTCAACCGACTTTAGTTCATTTTCCAACCAATGAATATCTTGCATACCAACATGACCGTCCATCATGCGAATAATTGGACCGCTATTGAAGCCCAGAAAAACAAAATTACCGTAATCGAATCGGAAGCGATCACTACCAAATATTTTAGAGAAATCGAGCACACCCGACTCACTCCATTTCGTTTCATGATTTCCAGGTACAGCAAAATAAGGAACTTGCAATTGATCCAACAAATTCTTAGCTTTCATGAGCGAACCGGGATCACCACCTTCTGTCAAATCACCCGAAACAAAAACAAATTGTACTGCTGGCGTGTTATTAATAGATGAAACTGTGTTTTTCAAATCATCAATACTTGTTTCATTATTGCTGATGTGAATATCAGTAATAAGTGCAAATTCGAAAGAGCAATTCGGCACCGCCGACCAACTCAATTGAATTACACACAATACGACTATAGAAAAAACAGTTCTTAACTTTTTCATGGCATTTTTTTGTATATATGCTATGCTTATGACTTTGATTTAATTTTACGAAAGTAGAATATCTTTTTCTAATTCATAGCAAAAGACTATAAATCGTTAAGTTTCATTATACATTATACACATTATTTAATTTTGCCTTTTCATTTATATTTCTATATTACAATTGTTTAACCCATTATTACGATGTTTAAATGCATTCAATATATTTAATTTGTGTTTCCATTGCTTAATTTTTGTTGGTTTATGTTCCCTTTAGTTAAATATACAAAAAAATACAACATAAAACAGAAAGATTTTTTCATTTAAACGAAATGATTTCTATCTTGCGGCATATTTCGAATCAAACATATTTGTGATATTAACGACGTAAATCAAAAAATAATTCTCTTAAATCTATTTAAACAGTATGAGAAAGTACTTTTTTCTACTCATTTTAATTGTATTTACACCGCTAAGTGTTTTTGCACAAAAATCGATTTCAGGAGTAGTTGTTGACGAGAACCAAGAGGCTCTGATTGGAGTTTCTGTGGTTGTAAAAGGAACTACTACCGGCACAATCACTGATTTGGACGGGAAATACAGTCTGTCAAACGTACCCGCTACAGCAACCCTGATATTCAGTTACGTGGGAATGGCACCTCAGGAACAAAAAATCACCCCATCAACGACCGTACTCAATATTTCGATGCGCCCGGATGCACTTGTTATTGATGAAATTGTTGTAACTGCCATGGGTATTCAGCAAGAGAAAAAGCGCATGAATTTTTCCGTACAGAGTATTTCTTCTGAAACACTGACTGAAAACAAGTCACCAAACTTTGTTAATGCGTTGAAAGGAAAAATTGCAGGTTTGAGTGTTACCAATTCAAGTGGTTCTCCCAATTCCGGCACACAAGTCATCATTCGTGGTATTTCATCTGTAAATAATAGTCAAAACAACGAACCATTGTTTATTTTGGATGGTATGCCTATTTCCGGACAAGGAACCACAGCTTCCGACATCAACCCGAATGACATTGAAAATGTTACGGTATTAAAAGGTGCTGCAGCTGCTGCTCTATACGGACAGGATGCAGGTAATGGTGTAATCATGATTACCACTAAAAAAGGAAAAGTTGGAAAAGTCAGCGCAACGGTAAATGCTAGCTGGCAATACGACATCCCAACCCGTCTGCAACAATTACAAACCAGTTACTCCCCGGGATCTCAGGGTTTTTACGTCGACAAAGCGATGGGTGGATGGGGACCTCCATTGAACCCCGGTGAAAAAATCTACGACAATGTGAATAACTTTCTGGGAAATGGTTTTTATCAAAAATATGACCTTAGTTTAAATGGCGGTAGTGAAAAATTTCAAACTTATGCTTCTGCAAATTATTCGAAAAACGATGGTATAGTGCCCAATGATTATCTGAATAAGTTGGGAGTTTTGTTGAAAGGAACTTATCAACCTATCAAATCGCTATCTTTTACCTTTTCGGCGAATATTCAGGAAAACACCTCTCGTTCATTTTCTTCCACAGGTATGGCGTCAGTTTACAATTATCCTATCACAGCAGATATCACCGACTACCAACTGACAAATGGTTATCCCAAATTTCTTTATTATGCTGATGGTGACGG
>JAUSNQ010000140.1 GCA_030655595.1 Paludibacter sp. | reverse complement strand
GTAACTGGTCGCGACCTCCCTTTTCCACCATTGAAGCAACGCAGCATTTTGCTTGTGTTCAACATGATAAATTCGTGTAGCAATGGGTGCAGGAATCACAGCACTTTCTTTTTGCCACTCAATCCGGGTTACAGAATAGGGTTTTATTTGTAATTCACCTGCAAGCATGCTGTCAACCACCGTTACAGAAACACTTTGAGCAGGATTATCATTCGTAAAATACTCAACATACACTTTCTTATCCAGCAGATTTCCATCCATTACGATATTTACATCATGTTGGTAAGCAGTTTTGTTGGTAATCAGCATATAGTCGCGATCGTTCATCCCTTTGTAGGAAGTTGCATAGATAGCCGGTATCGCACCTCCATCTCGTTTAGGGACTGATTCCGTATTATCGTGGGTCGTTTTCCAACTGAAAGTGCTGTTTTTAAATACCTTGTTTACCAGGTAATGACCATAGCCTTCGCTGTCGATGAAATATCCGGTTTCTAGCAGATCGGTATTCAATGGTGTCTGATTTTCCCAGGCCGCCATGATTTCTGTCTGGTATTTGTTGATCGGTTTAAATGCACTGGCGATGTGGTGTTTGCCTATCATGGAGGCCTGTGCCTGTTGCGATAAGCGCATAAAGTACTCTGCCACGTATATGCCGCCATAATTTGTATTGCCGAGCGCATCGTTCCAGACACCGAATTCCGTAATCATGAGTTTGGCGTTCGACCAGCTGTTACTGACCATACTGCTGAAGTAGGAGCTGTTCGTGCTGTTATCGAGCGCCTTATTGGCGGTAATAAAGCCGTCGTAAAAATCCACATCTGCGTTTCGGTGCGTTGGATAGGCATGGATAGAAACCTGATCCCAGAATTTGCCTTTTTGATCCTGATATTTCTTAATTTGAGATGCAAAATTCGTGTTTCCCCAGTTCCAGCCATAGCTTAAAGCAAGATTAGCATCCGGAAATACCGATTTGATGGAATCTGCAATTTCTTTCATCTTAGCGGCATAATCGGCTCCATCGTTCCAGATGTAGCGACGTGGTGGAACGAAAAAATTCGGCTCGTTGCAAAACTGCCAGCTATCGACAACGACATGGTTGTTTTTACAAAAACGCGCAAACTGAGCTGCTTTATGAGCCGACTCGTAAAATCCGTTCCAGGTAACCACAATTTTAGTCCCTGTTTCGCCGCACATGCGCACAAAGTCATAAAACCGATGGGCTCCTTTTCCTTCCATCCATTTATACAAAGCAGGAATTGAGGAGAAATCATCCTGTGAACCATCAGTACCCCCTGTTCCGGGATTACTGGATGTGCCTTCGAACCATTGCAATTCATATTGTCCCGTATGGATGTCAAAATAATCTCCCGAAGTGCCTGAAAAATAGCGTAGAAAACCCGGATTCATTTTTTTCACCCCCTCCCTGAATTCAGGATGGGAATAGGTCCACGGACCATCCGCAATGCGCATATTGAATCCCGCAAAACCTTCATGCAAAGGAATACCTTGTTGGGTATTAATTAATATTGCTATTTCGCCGCTGTTTACTTTCCCCGGAAAATCAGCTACGGCTTGTTGAACAGCAGTTGTAAGGCTGACAATTGTTGTAGGATCGGCATTGGGATCTGACATGACACCTGTTGCATCGGTCAGCAACTGCAAAAACTCATGAAAAACTGTTTCTGTATATTTACCGGTCTCCTCTCCAATTTTAGCATTCAACAGCAATTGTTCTCCCTGTGCGATGGTGTTCAACAGATTACCTCTTCCCGCCGGAACAATCCATCCGTTGATGCGAACATTTTCCACTGTCCAGTATTCCACATCGGCAGGCGACCCTTTTCGGTTCACACTGATGGTGAAATACTGCCTGTTGCTGAACACCAGGTTATCAGCTATCGTCGATTTTTTAAAAGCAGCAGCAGGAACATCGTCGCCATACACCCCACGACCGGTATATTCGGTAAAATCCTCACGTCCAACTTCAAGGCCTGCAGCATCACGTGAAATATCTCTGAAGACAGCCATTCTGTTCACACAAGAAGCATCCTGCACCCCACTACCCGCATGTTCAATTTCATAATTTTTCATTACCACCTCATAACCATTATCCGGTAAGATATCGAACAACAATCCCATATTTTTAAATGCAATGGTGTTGGAGTTTGAATTCATCCTAATCCAGTAACGGCCGTTTGTGGTTAGTCCTTCGGCAGCCGATTTGGAAGTCATGGAAGAAGCTTGTAGTTGCGTAATTCCTTCATGCATCGCCTGACGGTCCTGATTGTTGAAGTTATAATTCAGGCTGAAATCCGGCAGATCGAGCAATTTGAAATAACTTACTTTGATTTCAATGCTATCGACATACCAATTGAATACATCATTAGAGGTAGAAGCACCCCTGACAGTGAAAAATGCAGATAAAAAATCATCTCCACTGGCGGTATTATAGTTGCTTCCCGGAACAAAATAATCGCTTGCGTATGTTCCTGGAAGAGAACGGTTTTCTGTAGATTGACCCACATCCGTATTGTCCGGAATTCTCCCGTTTATCGTACCTCCTATCCGGTATAAATAAGTTTGTGAAACATCAGGATTACCTGCCTTAGAACTTTTATGAAAAATTTTGATTTCATCGATTTGCACTACATAGCCTTGCGCCGGTCTTATGTCGCATCTCAGAAAAGTAAAAGCATAATTGGTGGAGTTATTATTGGTAATAGTCGACTTAGCTGCCTGCTGTGTACCATCGGTAACAATGCCGTTATATTGCAATTTTGTGCCACCGAATACGGCATCCGCAGCAGTCAAAACCCCTGCAACAGGAACTGTTGCACCAAGATTCTCATTAAAATCATACACAACAGTTGTCGTTAACTGCGCATAGACACCCATGCCAACCAGCAAAAAAAGACATAAACTGATTTTCTTCATGATATACTAAAGCTACAGTATTGATATTTACAAGTAAAAAAGAACAGCCTGAAATGACTGTTGAACTGTGAGGAATAAACAAAGAACCACCCATCTCCTGCAAGTATTTGACAGGAGAAGGATGGTTTAAAAAGGATCTATTTAACAAGTACTTTTTCGGCGACTGTGTTGGTCCTGATGATATAAGTTCCTGCAGGAAGTGCAATGTCAACTTGTGTTGTTTGGTTATAATTCGCAATTTTTGCCCCAAGCAGATTATAAATTCTGATGTTTTCGGGTTGATTCGCAGTGATTGTCAACATGCCACGATTACTCATAATCAGTAAACCGGATGATTTGATTTCATTGATTCCTGTAGGCAATCTGTTGAGATACTTCACGCCATTTTCATCTGTATATACTTTGGGTAAATCACCATCCATTTCGAAATTAACTACTGGTGAATTATAAGTCAGGCTGTTATCAATCAAACTTCCCTGTATTTCAGTCACATCAGTGTCAATCAGCGTTTCAACTTCTGCTACAATTGTCCTTTCAAAATTTCTTGCTGCGTTGAAAACAGTATTTTCAACTACCGGAGCAAACACATTCTGGTAATATAAATCAACGTCAAAGGAATTAGTCCTTTTATTCCCAACAGAGATGACATTCTTGATTAAAACTGATACTGAATCAGGTCCTAACTTTGACTTAATTCCTATCATCGGGTGAGTCTTATCAGTATCACCCAGTATGAATTTATTATTTACCATATATGCATTCTCTACGACGAGTGACCTGGAGCTATTGAGTATGTTAATGAGTGCACCCTGCTGTGAATTATTATCTGTACCATTACCATTTGTACCAATATTCAAGGCGTTAAAGCTGTTGTTCATAAATGTAGTATTTTTTACTTCAAGAGAGCCTGTTTGAAGTACTAAGAGAGCATTAAATCCATTGTTATTAAATGAACCACATTCTTCAATAAAACATTTATCAAATGTAACTTTCAACAGCGTATCAGCACCTTGAACTTGTATAATAGCTCCGGCGCGTGCAAAAATATTTTTAAAATTACAACTGCGAAAAGTAAATTGTTGATTAGTACCATTAGCATTGATAACTCCACCCCCATTCACATTGTTATAGCCAATAGTTTCAAAGGACATTTTCTCCAATGTTAAATTCAGGTTATCTGAATTCGCATTGAGCTGAAACAATCTGTTTGGGTTTGAAGTCACCCAACCAGTAGTTCCAGGCAATGCAAATGATGTTGATGCGCTTCTCTTGACGATGGTTTTATCTGCTCCAGCTCCAATAAAAGTAACACTTTTACCCGATAATGCAGTTAAAGAAGCAGACTCAACATAAGTCCCTTCTGCAACACTGATGGTGATGTCTGTTGCTGTTTCTGTCATAGCAGCATCCCACGCAGCTTTCAATGTTTCGTAAGTTTTACCCGAACCAACCTCCAGCGTCACCTGAGCATTTAATCCTAATAAAGTTAGTGCTGTCACACACAAGCATAAAGTAATTTTTTTCATACAATTAGCATTTAATGTTTTACATAAATATTTTATCATGACAAAAATAGCACAAGATCATCTTTAAATGGTGTAAATATTAATCAAATAGGGCAGGTAATTTAGTCACCCGCCCTATTTGATTAATATTTACCCGTATCCACGAAAAGGAATTAATTTTCCATTTCTACCTCACTTCAAACTTATATACACATACATGCTCGTATGTTTCTCCCGGATTTAATATCGTGTTCGGAAAATTTGGTTGGTTCGGACTATCCGGGTAATGCTGTGTTTCCATTGCAAAGGAAGTGCGGTAATTGTACACTTCGCCATATTTGCCGGTATCTTTGCCTTTGAAGAAATTGCCTCCGTAGAACTGCATAGCGGGCTGATCTGTGAGTACTCGCATCTGAACGCCGTTTGAAGGTTCGAATATGACTGCTGCTTCGGTATATTTATCGCCATGTTTGTGCAACACCCAGTTGTGGTCGTAACCCAATCCATTGAGCAATGCAGCAAAGGGTTGATTTACACGCTCGCCTACTGTTGTAGGTTTGTTAAAATCCATCGGAGTACCTTCAACTGATGCTACTTCGCCCGTCGGAATCAA
This sequence comes from Paludibacter sp., assembly GCA_030655595.1. Next base: position 8,710 of record JAUSNQ010000140.1, on the reverse strand, counting down.
TCCCGCATCCGTAGGATTATAAAATGGAGCATGAATCTGCATAACATGTGAATTGATCTCTTTAGCTGTACCTGAGTTAAATCCATGCAGGTTGAAGAATGAATGGTGCGTGATGTTTACAGGTGTGGCTTTGTCGGTTGTAGCCGCATATGTTATCTTCAACTCATTTTCATTGGTCAGCGTATAAATTACGGTTACCGACAGATTGCCAGGATAACCTTCTTCTCCATCTTTCGAAAGATATTTCAGTTCCAGCGCATCTTCGTTATTTTGATTTTTAAACTGACGGGCATCCCACACCACATTATGGAAACCTTTCGGACCACCATGCAAATGATTCTCACCATTATTTGTTGCCAGTTGATACTCCACGCCATCGAGTGTGAATTTGCCTTTGGCAATGCGGTTCCCATAACGACCGATTAACGCACCGAAATAGGCTTCATTTCCGTTCTGGTAAGCGTCTAATGTAGGAAAACCTGTCACTACATCCAGCATGTTGTGATTTTTGTCCGGAACCCAGAGATTAACTACCCTTCCACCGAAGTTGGTGATTTGCGCCACCATACCCTGCCGGTTTTTCAGCGTATATAAACCCACTTCTTTTCCATCGATTGCTCCTTTGAAGTCTGCTTCATTGATCAGCTTCACATCAACAAGTTTACCGGTAAGCTTTTTAATCAGTTCAACTTCTTTCGGATCGAATGGAGTTTTATCCCGGCGATAGATGTCGTGGAACCAAAGTTCGGGTTCTTTTTCATTCGGACGAGGGTCTGACCACGCGAAAATCGTATTGGTTTTTCCCGCAACAAATCCCCAGTTGATTGCTCCAACATTATTCTGTTTCATCAAAGGCATGATGTTGCTGAAAAGGCTGTTGTTGCGACGCGCCATGTATTCGGTACAAATCATCGGGCGACCATGCGTTTTCAGCAGGTTAATCCACAAACGATGATCCATCAGGTTGCCGTAGTTATGATAAGTAAGTACATCTGAATTCTCTATTTGGAACTGGTTTAATTCCGGATATTTGAAAAACCAAACACCAACACTGATGGGCTGTGATGGGTTTACAGCCCTTGCCCATTTGAATACATTTTTCAGCAATGGCATCGAATTCATACCGTGTTTGCTGTTGCCCGGTTCGTTATACAAGTCCCACAGCAACACACGATCATCATCTTTAAAAGCCATCATGATATCTTTTACGTACTTTTCCAGAACCGGGAAAAGCGTAGCCGTATCTTTTCTTAAACTCACGGCCGGATCCTGTACCCAACCTGAATTATGTACACCCGGTTTTGGTTCAGGCTGCTTTCCAGCAACTGTTTCTTCGTTCCAGCAGTCATCGAAAAACACGAACATGGTTTTTATGCCGTGTTTGGATGAAATTGTCAGGTACTCGTCAATGCGTTTCTTATAACTTTCTCCATCAACTTTCCACACTTCACTACTCAGGTACACACGCATCAGGTTGAATCCTAATTCTTCTGCCCAACCAAGTTCTTTATCGATGGTAACAGCGTCGAAGCTTTCACCCGCCCACATTTCCACCTGATTGATGGCAGAACTGGGTTGAAAATTACATCCGGCAAGCCAGGGCTGTTCGGCGTACCAGGCGGCAGCTTTTTCTTGCGACCAGACGCCGGGGATAACTTCCTTTTCAGCTTGATTACACCCGGTGAGGATACTTGCGAAGATTAATCCGAAGCCCATTTGCTTAACAAATCTTCTGATTGATTTTAATGACTTTAGCATAATATTGTATTTAATGTTAATAATGATTGATATTGTCATTTTTTGTAAATAATTAGAATGTAAATATACTTGTTATAAATCAAATATCATCGTTGAAAATTTTTATCCATCTCTTTGCCTGTATCTCCTTGTTGTTTCATCCATTTCTGGAGTTCTCGCTTCATCCCTGAAATTCTTTTGGCATATTGATTATGACCGGCAAGATTGTTCAGCTCCCACGGGTCATTCTGCAAATCATAAAACTCAAAAGCAGGCCGCTTAACATATCTGTCTGTCAAAAGTTTCGCCTGCTCATCTGTTGCAGCACTTTCCATCCAACTTGCCCACACCTGTTTACGATTTTTTACATTCATCAGGTGCTTTTCAAAATATTCAACCTCCGGAGTGAGATTTACTATTAACTTATATCGTTTATCCTGAATACTCCTGATCGGGTAAGCGGTTCCTTCGGGAATGTTGTTGTGAATGCCGTATGACCAGTTTCGATGTTCTTTTTGTTTCCCGGTTAACACTTTTAAAAAACTTTTCCCATCCAGATCATCGACTGGATTACCACCTGCGAAATCAATCATTGTTGGCAATATATCTTCATATTGCACGATGGCATCGCTGGTGGTATTCGCCTTTATTGCGGACGGAAATCTGGCTATAAAAGCACTATGCTGACCGTACCGATAACAGGTCCATTTCCCAAAAGGCATTTGAGGACCTTGTTCTCCAAGAAATAACACCAATGTATTATCTAGTTTTCCTGTTTTTTCAAGCGATTCCAACACAGCACCAACTTCAATGTCCAACGCCCTGATTTCTGCGAGATACTGTTTAAATATGGTTCGTGTTTCTTGATTGTCTACACTATTGGGAGGAAGTATCAGTTTGCTTTCATCAAATTCGTCTTGATTTCCCCAAGTCCACGGCGTATGCGGATGGGTACTGCAAACATAAAGGCAGAAGGGTTCATTATCCCTGGTCATAAAATCCTCTATCCCTTTGGTATCGAAATGAGCTGTAGGTGCAACACAATTGATTTCAAAACCAGGAACTTCTTCAAAGTTATATACTGAAAGAGGTTTTGAGTGTTGCTTACCCGTCCTTCCCACCCTATATCCAGCTTCAGGCAGATAATGTGTAACACTTTTGATATCAGCATATGATTCTTTGTGATTCTGGAACGAACCATGTCTTGCCGGATACAATCCTGTATATAACGATGCCCGGATTGGAACGCTCATCGAAGCAGAAGCATAATTGTTCGTAAACAGAATACCTTCTTTGGCAATCCTGTCAATATTTGGAGTCTGGAGATTCTTTCCACCATAACAACTCAATTCATTTGTTCCTAGATCGTCAGCAATGATGACTACAATATTCGGCCTTGTATCCTGCTGCGCATTTAATCCGAATGCAAGTCCTGAGAATAATCCAACAGAGCATGTTTTTAATTTATTATTCATAAATTTCAATTTGTTTTTGCAATTTTATCTCGAAAGTTTTTTTGCATTGGGATGCTTCGCTAATATTTTTTTCATTTCCGCTACGACCTTTAGCTGTTCTGCTGCTATATTTTTTGTTTCGAGCGGGTCCAGCTTGTAGTCATATAACTCATATGCTGCATCTGAAGGATTATCCCAGTTTTTCCATTCAACAAGTCGATACCTATCTGTTCGGATAGCGCGACCTAAATATTTTCCACGGGGAAAAGCATGATACGCATGATCCCTGATTCTTTTTTCAGTATTTTTCAAAACCGACACCATGCTTAAACCATCAATAGGTTGTGGAGCAACGGGTTTTCCTAACCCGGCCAATTCAGTCAAGGTAGGATATATGTCCACAGTTTCGACCAACTGATCGCTTGAAGTACCTGCGTTACTAACGCCCGGGGCAACAATTATCAGCGGAATAATATTCGCCTGTTCATAATTCGTATGTTTTGTCCAATAACCATGATCGCCCAGGTGCCAACCATGATCACCCCAAAGTACGATTATTGTATTTTCCAGCATATTCAAACGTTTCAATTCATTAATCACACGACCAATCTGAGCATCAGCATAACTCATTGAAGCATAATATCCATGAATCAACTTACGTGTCAACGAATCTGGAAAAACATATTGTCCTGCGGGTATCGGTTCAAACTGATCGATCTCACCACCTCTTTTTATGGCCATTTTCGGAGCATTTTCAGCATCCTTCACATATTCAGGCATAGGCAGTTCAGCAGGGTTGTACATATCCCAATATTTTTTTGGCGCACAAAAAGGAAGATGAGGGCGGGCAAAACCAAGTGCCATAAAGAAAGGTTTTTCCGGACTTTTATTTAATTCTCGAAAACGCGATATTGCATGCGTGGCAATTCTACCATCACCATAAGCATCATCAAGCACATCCGGCGCTTCCCATGCTGCACCACGTGGCAATTTATTATTTGCAGGCAAATCAGGAAAATACATTTTGGTATTTTCGAAGTATGCCTCTTCGCGAGTTAGTTGTCGTCCTGTGCTTTTGGGCAATAAATATTCGATCACTTTTTCTTTATGGTGCGGAATACTCCACGAAGCCTTATCATCCGTATTACCATGTCCGATATGGAATACTTTTCCGATTGCTTCAGCATGGTAGCCAGCCTTCATGAAAAACTGGGGTAGGGTAACTGCATCGGGGTAAACATCCCGAAACTCTGAGCCAAAATTGTATAAACCGGTACTGGTAGAACGCGCACCGGTAAGTAAATTGTAGCGTGAGGCCATGCTGACTGCCTGATTGCAATAAGCTTTGTTGAATCTAGTTCCAGCATCTGCAAGTTTGTCAATATTCGGACTAATAGCAACCTTGTCGCCATAACATCCTAAATTAGGTTTTAAATCGTCGACCAAAATCAACAGAATGTTTTTTGGCTTTTCTTTTTTGGGTTGATGTGCTTGTAACAAGAACGGGCTTGCACTGAAGGAGCTGATCAGCAATGCTGTGTTGAAGTGTTTTAAGTAATGCATATAAAAATTGATTAAGTCATCATTTTTGTTTGAAAAATCAGTCAGTTTAATTTTTGTGATACATATTCAAAACAGCAAACCACAAAAATAAGCAATTTTGATTTGATCAAACAGTATTATTGTTCACAATTCATGTCCAAATGTTTTGACTACATCCTATTTGAGATCAATTTCCTCCACATTGGGATTGTAATAGCCTTTGGTAATTTCTATAAAACGTGATTGCATCGCTTCAAAACGGTCTCTGTTTTCTGCGGCCACATTGGTTTGCTGACCGACATCTGTACTCAGGTTGAATAATCCACCCTTCGGCAGATTGCCCAGCTCATTGCCCGTCAGGTTCGTGGCAGGACCAGAATAAGGAGGAATAAATGCCCAATTTCCGGCACGGTATGCTAATTTTCCATTTGCTTCAATAATCAGTTCTTTTCTTCCTTCATCTGATTTTCCAAGAAAAACAGGTAACAGGTTTTCACTGTCGTAAGTTCCCTTCAGCGGGCGTTTAATTAAATCAGCTATGGACGCCATCAGGTCAAGCTGACAAACCAACGCATCGGATACTTTGGGCTGTATCTTTCCTTTCCAATACACAAAAAATGGCACACGGGTTCCTGCCTCGAACAAACTATATTTCCCTCCACGAAGTGGTCCTGACGGCTTGTGATCTCCGACCAGCTCTTTGGCTTGATCCTTATACCCATCGTTGAGTACAGGACCGTTATCACTTGTGAATACCACAAGCGTGTTTTCATGCAATCCCTCCTTCTCCAGGTGAGCCATAATCTCCCCTACACTCCAGTCAGCCTCTATGATGGCATCGCCGCGAGGTCCCATGCCACTGCTACCAACAAATCTCCCGTGAGGAGTACGTGGCACATGAGGCTGGTGAAGACCATAATATAGGAAGAATGGTTTCTTTTTGTTTTCAGTGATGAATTTTTTCACGATATCCGTGAAATAATCTGCCATATCTTCATCCACCCACAAAGCGCTTTTGCCCCCCTTTTGGTAGCCGATGCGGGGAATCCCGTTGTGAATCGACTGGTTATGTCCGTGCGCCCAATGCATCCTGAGCATCTCAGGATGGGTTATAGCTGTAGGTTCTCCATCGAAATTCTTTTCGTAAATCGGGTCATTCGGATCAAGACCGACCACATTGCCATTTTCCACATAAACCGTTGGAACCCGATCATTCGTAGCTGCAATCAGGTTCGAGTAATTAAACCCGATGTCATTTGCATTTGGTTTCACCGTTTCATTCCAGTTCACATTACCTGCACCTATACCCAGATGCCATTTCCCGATGGCTGCCGTTACATAACCTGCTTCCTGCATCATTTTTGGAAAGGTGTGTTGTTCGGTACTGATTATTAACGGAGCATCTCCCGGAAGAATTTTAGCGTGTTTGTTTTTCCAGGGATACATTCCTGTCATCAGTCCATACCGACTCGGCGTTGATGTGGCAGATGTTGCATAACCATTCGTGAAACGAAGACCTGCGTTGGCTAATCGATCAAGATTGGGCGTATGGATTGTTGTAAAACCATGCGCACTAACATCGCCATAACCGAGGTCATCAGCAAGGATAACAATGATGTTGGGAGGGGAATCATCAAAACCTGCACATGATGATAAAACAAGAACAGTTCCGGTGATAGTTATACTTCTATATATCATATACTTCAAATTCTGTTAATACTTTAATACCGGCACAAACCACCTGAATGTTTTCACTTCAAATGGTTTTGCCCCAATTTCGTCATACATTTTATTGAATTGCTGCATCATTTCTGCGAACTTTAACGGCTCCTTCAACGACAAGTCATTCATTTCTGTACGATCGTTCTCCATATCATACAATTGATAGGTTTCTTCATATTTTTCTTTCACCAACTTCCACTTTCCATTGCGAAGGGCTACATTGCCTTCATGCTCCCAGAATATTGGGGTTTGGCGTTGTATATCTTTACCTTGCCACACAGGCAGCAAGCTGACTCCCTGCATGGGTGTAATCGTATTTTTGTTGTACTTAGCCGGATATTTTGCGCCAGAAGATTCTACTAAAGTGGCCATGATATCAATTAAATGTCCTGGTTCATGCACAACTTTCCCATGCATAGGTTTCGGGATTCCATTGGGATAACTAACTATACAAGGAGTCGCTATTCCACCCTCATGGGTGTGGTGTTTGTATAGATAAAAGGGAGTATTTGACATTTCAGCCCAGGCTTGTCCGACGAAAACCGTAGAATTGATCTGACCAGGCTTCTCTCCATTGTAGGTGCCAAAAACAGTACGGCCTTCAGCGTTGCCCCCATTATCGGATAATATCATGATGATGGTATTGTCAAAAACACCTTTTTTCTTCAACTCATCAACCAGACGCCCTACATTATCATCAATAATTTTGACTGTTGCAGCATAAATTTCCATCGTATGCTCGCTGATTTTTTTCTGCTGAGGATCAACATCGTCCCAATTGGGGATGAACGGGTTCTTCTTTGACAACGGATATGGTTTTCCGAACAAATTCATTTTCAACTGTCGTTCATAAATTTCTTGTCTCAATACATCCCAACCTTTACTGAATTTGCCTTTGAATTTAGCGATTTCAGATTCCGGCGCCTGTAATGGGAAATGCGGTGCATTATGCGCAAGATAAAGCATGAAAGGCTTCTTGCTGGCAATCGCTTCGTTGATAAATTCCAGACCCATGTGGGTCCACAAATCAGTCGAATACCAATTGCGTGGCAATCGTGGATCATCATTTTGAATTCTTTTATCATCTAAAAATAAAATCGCTTTGGGGTCTTCGGGGAAGAAAAAACCACCAGCTCTACCGTGTAATGAGCGATGAAAACCTCTTTCACGGGGTGTATGATCTTTGTGATTCCCCAGATGCCATTTCCCAGCCATGGCAGTAAAATATCCGTTTTCAGCCATCACTTCCGCAATAGTGACTGAGGTTTCGTTCAAATGACCTTGGTAAGATTTAGATCCAGTAAATCTGGCGTTTTCATTCAGTTCACCTGTCATATAACCTACTCCAGCCTGTTGAGGATAGAGTCCGGTTAGCAATGACGCACGGGTAGGACAACTGCGTGCTGCGTTGTACATTTGCGACATACGTACTCCTCTTTCGGCGAGCTTGTCGATATTGGGTGTAGGAATAACTCCCCCATAACAACTGAAATCGGTATAACCCAGGTCATCAACCAAGATGACAATATAATTAGGTTTTTTCAAATCAGTCTGAGCAAGCACAACCGAAGCTGTCGCGGTCAAACCGCTCAGCGCGTAATACATTATTTTTTTATTCATATGAAAAATATTTTTAAATATGATTTATTCAGGTATTTGATAAAATAACATTCCATTAAAAACTGCTTTCTGATTTTCAGTCCACAACCCGACTGACGAGGCCTCCCATTTACCTTTTACCGTATCCAGGTAAGTGTCGTTTAACATGAGATGTAATTCCCCATTTTCTCTTCGACAACGCAAAAAATATCCGGCACTAGACTCTTCGGTAAACCAGGTTGAAAAAGCCCTGGCATGTTTCCCTGGTTTATTGTCAACGACCATCTTGATTGCAGTTGTTTTTACGGGTGAAAAAACAAACTTATTTACATCAGAAAACCTCAATGCACCATCCGACTTAACAGCGAGTTGTTTCCATTCATCGTTTTGCAATGCAAAGAAGCTCACTGAACGAGGCAGGTCGAATGTTTGTTTCAAATAAGGATAATCCCCTTCAAACCACAGTAAATCAATCCCGGAAACAAGCGATTCATGTCTGAAATCATAGATGTATTCTGAAGTCGGATAAGAATCTAATGTATAATATCTGAGTACTTTCTTTTGTAATGGAAACGACATACTTTTAACCGGTTTTCCTCCGTCTTTCCCTTCAACTTCAACCATACGGTTTGCAAAGTTTACGGAAAACCTGACGT
>JAUSNQ010000139.1 GCA_030655595.1 Paludibacter sp. | reverse complement strand
CATACCATTGGCTAAGAAATATTACACTCAGGAAGAAACCCTGGTGTACGATAATTTTAAGCGTGCAACTTATAAAGAATCCGCAGCGTACATCATCAGCGATCTGGATACTGCCATGGCATTGTTACCTAATGCTTACACAGGTACAGATGTCAATCTGGGAACAACCCACATTGGAAGGGCAAACAGATTGGCTGCTGCGGTATTGAAAGCACGCGTTTATCTCTATGCAGCGAGTCCGGCCAACCAGGACGATAACATCACGAAAATTAATGGTATGGGAGATTTTAGTGTGTTGAACGAAACTGCTTATCGTGACCAATGGGAACTGGCAGCGCTAAAAATGGATACGATTATTCAGATGGCCAACTTTGGTGTATTTAATGCGATGTTGTCAACTCACCTTGCGGATGCAACCAATGCCACTCCGGCAGATTTTGTGTTCAGAAAATTCTTCAACACCAATGCGCTTGAAAATCAACATTTCCCTCCATTTTATTACGGAAATGCGAATACGATACCTGCACACAATTTAGTGAAAGCTTTTAATACAAAATCGGGATTTCCTCAGAATGATCCCCGGTCAGGCTGGTCGATGAGTGCACCTTATAGTAATCTTGATAATCGTTTTCTGATGAATATTTACCATCATGGACGTGTGTTTGGGACTACGGGTGGGGCGATTAACGTGGTAAAAGGCGGAAAAGATTCCCCGGAATTCGACCAACGGGCATCCCGGTCAGGTTATTACCTGGCGAAGTTTATTTCCACAAAAAATGCCCTGTTGAATCCAACACTCAAATCGAATGCAATTCATTATCATCCGTTATTAAGAAGATCCGAAGTCTTTCTTAACTTTGCAGAAGCATCGAACGAGGCCTGGGGACCAAAAGTAAAAGGTCCTGGCTGTAAGTATTCAGCTTACGATATCATGAAAGATGTGAGGTCAAAATCCGGTGGAATAACCAGTACAACTTATCTCGACGAAATGGCGCTTACAAAAGATGATTTCAGGAAACTGATTCAAAATGAACGTCGGATAGAGTTTGCTTTTGAAAATCATCGTTATTTCGATTTGCGACGTTGTTTGTTGCCATTGAACGAAGATGTTTATGGTATAGAGGTGACGATTGAAAATAGTGTCCCTGTTTATACCGAACGTAAACTGGAAGCAAGAAGTTATGAAGTGAAACATTATTTTTCACCATTGCCATACAATGAGCTCATCAAAAATGACAACCTGATCAATAATCAGGGATGGGAATAAAGCAGCTTTCTTAACGAAAAACACATCATTAATAAAACAAATTAATATGAAAATTTTAAAATATATTATTATTTGCATCATTGCTTTCTCTGTAACAAATTGTTATGATGAATTTGCCAATGATTTCGATTACTCCACCGTTTATTTTGCTTCACAGCAACCTTTACGTACTGTTGTTGCTGATGCAAATATGAAAATCAAAGTAGGGGTGGCCATCGGAGGAAAACGAACGGTTAGTCCCGCTGACTGGGCTACTTTTGCCATTGATCCCACTTTGCTTACCGGCACGACTTTAACCCTGATGCCTGAGACTTATTATACTTTGTCGAATGCTGATAAAATGACTGTGAGCAATCCTAATCTTGCTATTGCCGATGTAGAAGTTACTTTCACAGAAGCATTTTACAATGATCCGAATGCCGTGAATCAATATTATGCGATTCCTTTCAAAATTACCGGTCATAATCTGGATAGTATTGGAAAGAACCAAACAGGTGTTTTGAAGGATTATACTATTGTCGCTGTGAAAGCAATCAGTAAATACCATGGTACTTATTATGTGCGCGGATCGATGGTAAAACTCAACCCTGATGGAACGCCGGGAACACTGAAAACAGACTCAACTATTTATAGCGTTTCGGACTTAAGTAAGAATCTGACCCGTGATATATTTTCTGTGGGTCGTTACATAGTTCAACGTCCCGGCTTCGCCAACAATGCATTAATTGCTGCAGAAGCAATCAAACTAACCGTTTCACAGGATGGGGCCACTGTTGCAATTCAGGCAGGTGGAACAACGGCTATCAGCGACGCAACTGCCTCACTGGATTTATCAAAAAGTCAACCTGAGTTTCAACTTCAGTATAAATTTATCAAATCAGGAACAACTTATCAGGTAAATGAAACATTGATCCGTCGACAAAATCCGGAGAAAGATCTTCGTTTTGAAGAGTGGAAATAACTGATATTTATTCTTAACATTGCAGAATGAAATTTCATAAATTGTTATCATGTTAATAATGTAGTATTATGCACTACAGGATATTAGTTCTTTTGATCATGGAGCTGGTATTTTTATCTGCTACGGCTGATAAGAGTACCAGTAATTTCCGTTTTGCTCATATCACCAACAGCGATGGCATTTCACAACAGCATGTCACCAGTATGATGCAGGACGACAAGGGGCTCATGTGGATAGGAACTAAAAATGGCTTGTGTGTGTATAACGGTTATGAAATAAAAAAATACTTTAACATTAAAAATGATACAAGCTCACTCAATCATAATTTTGTAAGAACGGTATTTCAGGATCATCAAAAGAGAATCTGGATAGGTACTGAAAAAGGAATATGCCGGTTTGTCCCTGAACAAGAGGCTTTTATCAGGTACGATTATCCTCTGAGGATGGCAACTTCATTTTCACAAAACAGTAAAGGTCAACTTTTTTGTGTCGCCATGAGCTTGTACCGTTTAAATGAAAGAACACAGACATTTGAACGAATTTCAGTGCTGAATGATTCTGTACAGGTGTTTAGTTTAGCTGTAGATGCAAAGGACAGGTTATGGATGGGTACCGACAGAGGATTTAAAGTTTATGATCACGATTTTTCTCATGTTTCAGAGTTTGCAGGATTAAACCCAAATGAAAGTAATCCTGATGTTGCGGATTTTGTCAATGCCATTTTTATTGATAAAAAACAAAATATTTGGGTTGGCAAAACCGGTAATGGCATTGTCAGAATTAATTCCGATACCAGAGAAATTATTTCATGGAATCAAAAAAATGGTTTAGCCGATGGTACCATTCGAGCCATACAGGAGGATGCTGAGGGTAGGTTGTGGTTTGGATGCGAAAAGGGCTTGATTATTTTATCGCCTGATGGCAGAGTGCAAAATATTCAGCAGGATTATACCAACAAACAGGGATTGAATGATAATGCCGTTTATGCCCTCGTTCGTGACCGGGATGAAAATATGTGGATAGGTACCTATTTCGGAGGTATCAATATCTATAAAAATGATTATAAACAGTTTCAACATTATCGGGCAGGTTATTCTGATCAATTACTCAAGGGAAAAGCAATTAGAAAAATTGTACAGGAAAATAGTGATATTTTCTGGGTCGCCTCGGAAGATGGAGGTTTGAACAGATTAAACGAGAAGACTGGTGAAATTAAAAAAATCAAGCACCCCACACTCAAGGATAATATTCATGCACTCCTTCTCGATGCGGCCACACAGGATTTATGGATAGGCATGTTCAATGGGGGGATTACCCGTTATAATCTGAAACAACAAACGTTCAAAAATTTCAGGACGAAAGATTATGTTGGTCTGGCGTCAGATTTGGTTTTTTCTGTTGAACAGGATCATGATGGTATAGTTTGGGTTGGTACAACCAGAGGTCTCCGATTTTTTAATAAAAACAACTCGCATTTTGAAACAATCGCACACAATCAACTTTCATCTACCTTTATTTATACTATTTACATCGACTCTAAAAATAATGTATGGATTGGTTCCCGAACGCTTGGTCTTTTCAGATATAACAAAAAAACCGGTGAGATAAAAAACTGGTCGGGAGATGAGTCGTCAACCGGATTATCGGATAATTTTATCACCAATATTTTTGAAGATTCTCAAAAACGTATTTGGATAGGAACCAATAACGGTGGTTTACATCAGTTAAACAAGGAAAGCGACATGGTCATAAATATGGATAATGAATTGTCGCTGAACGAAAGTTGTATATATGGGATTTTGGAAGATGACCAGCATAAATTATGGATCAGTACCAATAATGGTTTGATCTGTCTGGATTATTCCAAATCAAAATTTGAAAAGTATACCACCGATGAAGGATTGCCTGTTAATCAGTTCAACTACTCATCTTTCCTGAAAGCAAAAAATGGCAGATTGTATTTTGGAACAGTCAATGGTCTCATTTCTTTTTTACCTGAAGAAGTAGGTAAAAACACCAATAAACTGAATATCGTGATGATGAATCTTTACATTGGGAGCCGTGTGGTGAACTCCAGGGATGAGGATTCGCCTCTTACCACTAGTATTGATGATGCTGAAAAAATTATATTGTCCGCAAAACAAGCCCGTTCATTCAGCCTTGAATATGCGGCGATAGCTTTAGGATATACCAGCAGTATCTCTTACGCCATCAAGCTGGATGGAATTGACAGGGAGTGGAGCTATGTCAACAATCAGCGCCGTATTGTATATTCGGGATTACCTCACGGAAATTATAAATTCAGGGTCAGGGCAACCAATAATCAAGATTGGGAGAATGCAGCCATGCGTACTTTAGAGGTGGTCATTCTTCCTCCTTTCTACCTGTCCAATCTGGCTTTTTTCATTTATTTTGTGTTGCTAATAATTGTTTTGTACATTATTTATCGCATCATCTCATTACGTATTGCAGAGAAAAACACGATGAGAGTTGAGCGATTGGAAAAGGAGAATATTAAAGCCATGAACGACATTAAGATTGATTTCTTTACAAGTGTTTCGCATGAACTGAAAACGCCCTTGACTTTAATTATTTCTCCTTTGCAAAGTGTGATAGAAGATGCCGACCTTTCTATAAAAATGAAAACACGTCTTCAATCGGTGTTGAAAAATACCCATCGAATGGTCAAACTCATTGAAGAACTGATTACATTTAATAAAATTGAGTCTGGTCAAACTCAATTACATTTTCAGAAAGGTAATCCGCTTGAGTTTATCGAAGAAATATATTTTTTATATAAAGATGCAGCAACCAAAAAAGGGATCAACTTCGAGTTAAATTTGGAAAATAATGGTGAAGAAGTTTGGTATTCTTTATCTTCAGTCGAAAAAATCGTTAACAATTTATTGTCCAATGCCATTAAATTCACTCCCGATGGAGGAATAGTGACTCTTTCAGCGGCAATCATTGAAAAGGAAGATGAAGATGTCAGGCTTAAAATTGAGGTCAGCGATACCGGCATAGGCATCGTTAAAGAAGAATTAGAGAACATCTTCACGAATTACTATCAAACACGTCGCGGCCAAAATTTTAATCCGAATGGTTGGGGTATAGGATTAGCATTGACAAAAAATCTGGTCAAGCTGCACAAAGGAACTATTAATGTGGACTCAGAAGTAGGTAAAGGAACTAAGTTTATTGTCCTGCTCAATGTGAATGGAGATACTTTTTCTGTAAAAGAGAAGTCGGATGTGAAAGCCGACCAGAGTTTCCTTATCAATTATAATTACGAGCATTCGGATTTTTCGGAGCAGACTCAGGTACCATCTGCTGAAGAGACTAATACTGTGATTCAGTTTGATTCAAAATATTCATTGTTGGTGGTAGATGATAATCAGGAATTGGCAGATTTTCTGACAGAAGTTTTTTCTACATCTTTCAATGTAACTACTGCGGCAAATGGTGAAGAAGCTTTGAAGCTAGCAAAAAGATTAAATCCCGATCTTATCATTAGTGATATCATGATGCCTGTCATGGATGGAATTACGTTGTGCAGTACTCTTAAGAACGATTTGATTACCTCCCATATACCAGTAATTCTACTTACAGCCAAGCAGGGTTATCAGAATACCATTCTTGGTTACGAAAGCGGTGCGGATATGTACATCGAGAAGCCATTCAACGCCCATGCCATTGAGTTGCAAGTGCAAAATATGTTGAGAACCCGCGACCAAAACCGTAAAACATTGAGGGATGACCCCGATTTGGATATATCAGGAATGGTTAAAAACCCGCGGGATGAAAAGTTGCTCATCAGATTAAGAACTTTTGTTGAGGAAAATATCGATAATGATATGTTATCAGTCATGGACATAACCAAAGAATTAGGTATCAGCCGTACCGTTTTGCATGTGAAAATGAAAAATCTGTTGGATATGCCTATCAGTGAATATGTCAGGAATATCCGGCTTAATCAGGCAAAAAAGTGCCTTATGGAAGGGTTAAATATATCTGAAACAGCTTATAAAACAGGATTCTCCGACCCCAACTATTTCTCCAAAAGTTTTAAAAAGAAATATGGACTTACACCAACTGAGTTTTTGGTGAATCATTCAACACACTAAGAGCTTTTTTAATTGATCAAATTTCAGCAGCGAAAAACTCCTTATAAATTTGAGTAAATCTTTTTTTAGTGCTGATTAGAACAATAGCACAGATTAATCGAACATTTCTACCTTGTCGGAAAAGTATTACCATTTATTTTTGCAAATACAAACCACGTATTCACTACCATATCTAAATAATATTAAAAGATGAATAAACACAACAAATCTGTACGATTTTTTTTACCTCTGTTGCTCTTATTTCACGTATTTACCGCATTTGCTCAACCCACACAGAGAAGACTTTCCAATCCTGTTTTCGAAATGGAGGATGGTTGTATCGAACGTTTCATGGGTAATTACTATGCCCCTTTAAACAGTAAATTGTTAGTGACCTCCCAAAACCTCGTAACATGGCAAAATACCAATGTAAAATATGGAGATGATAATGCGGGTGATTTAATTTTCCGGAACGGAGTGTTTCATTCTTATTGGAACGGAATTGGTCATGCGTATGCTCCGGGTCCCCTCGGGCCATACACGGTGACGTCATCCACTGTGCCTTTCGATGATTACGGTATTGATGTGCAGGTTTTTCAGGACGAAGACGGAGAGCTATATTATATCAAAAAACGAAATCCGGGTGATCCCCATCCTTTGACCCAGGCAGCCCCAACAGGTCAGGGAGCAACTGTTTGGACTATGAGGATGAAGACTCCATTTACTCGTTGGGATATTACCGAGGGAAGTGTTCAGTTAACCCATCAACCGGGACATCCCACCAGCTTAAATATGCTCAATTTTGAAGGTCCTGAATTTTTCAAACACAGGGGCAGGTATTATATGACCTATGTGTCAAATCGCATGGGGCAACGTTCAGGCATGTACCAGATTGGTGTCGCTGAGAGCGATCAGCCAATGAATTTTGATAATTCAAAGAAATATCCTCATCCAATCATGATTCGGAATACCGAACAACAAATGCAGGATTATGATCTGATTGCACCTACTGCAGAACATGGAGGTTGGAGTGCACGATATATTACAACATCAACGGCTCCCACCAACTGGCAAACCCCTGCTTTCGATGACACCTCCTGGTCTATTGCAGAAGGAGGATTTGGGAAGCAGACCTACGATTTGTTTGCAGGTGTAACATTTACCAACGTACTTACCCG
Organism: Paludibacter sp.; assembly: GCA_030655595.1. The sequence goes on along the minus strand of JAUSNQ010000139.1, from coordinate 7,187 downwards.
TGCCCGAAAAACAACCTGGTCAACGTCAAAAATTTTTATACGACGCAAATTTACCCTTTCATCAATACCCGCAAAAGCTGCATTAAAACATTGGGTGTATGGAAATGCGAATTTCTATATCAACGGAAATAAAGTGGTGCTAAACAGCAGAAATCACACCTATTCTTATCTACAAATTAACCCTGCTATGTTGACACTGGGTGAAAATGTGATTGCTGTTGAGGTGACCAGCCCATGCTCGGACGACAACTGTCAGCAATTTGTTGATTTTGGTGTTTACGATACCAGAGGAAATAATCCTGAAGACATTGTTATTGGCCCGGGACAACCAAATTTTATTGCTGGTCCGAATGGTTTTGAAAAGTGGATGGTGTACAAAGCCTATTTTAATGCCGGCGAAAAACAAGGGATTGAAAGAATACACTTCTACAACAAAGAAGTTGTTGTTGAAAGCAGTACTGTAAAGAACAGCAAAGGCTATCGCCCCATACCGGCTCAGCCGACCTACATGAATTATTGCGACAATGCTTCCTATCATGCTTTTCAATTTCTGAATCAGGATTCATTGAAATTTTTTGACGGAATACTGGCTCCAAAGACATCTGCCGGAAGTGAAATGTTGTTCAGAAAACAAGCTGATACTAATTATCGGATGGAAGTGCCTTTCCGTATCACAGATATTAACTCATGGGCTGGAGTTTACGCTTATTACCAGGATACTAATAACTGGATGAAGATTCAAATTGGCAGAAACAAAACATGGAAAGTAGAAAAATGTGTCAATGGTATAATTGAAACTACCACTGCGAACTTACCGGCAAAGTTTGAATTTCTGGATACTAATCCTTTGGTTGCTGCTTTCGACGAACCATGGCATATCCTTACAATTTATAAAAATGGAAATCGCTTTAAGGTTGAGTTGGATTTTTTCAATCTGACTTTACAGGGTGATATTGTGACTCCTTTTGCTGGTGCCGGTTTAATAGGATTGGTAGCCTCATCTGATAAAGTATCCTTCGATGCTTTTCAATATACAACAGGATGGGAGGAGTATGATAATCTGATCAACGGTTGGGAAAATCAGACCGGTAGTTGGTTGATAAATTCAAATGGACTATATCAAACTGCTTCATCGGGGATTGCTCAAACTTTCAAAGGGGATAAAGCATGGAATTACGATTTTTCACTTTACATGAAAAATAATGCGTTGCCGTTTTCGGGATCTGCGGGATTTTATCCTTTGTACATTGATGCCGATAATTATGTAAAAGCTATGGTGAATTATGCAACTAAAACCATCGAAATTGAAGGAAAAGAGGCTGGAAATCCCATCACGCCACAGTCACTGTCGTTAAAGAAAAAGGTGGAAAGACACTATACAGTTTCTACCTATCCAACTACTTCTTATCGTTATGATTTACGCAACGAATCAATGATTTCCGGCGTTGATATTTTGTGGCTGGAGGGTTACTATCCTTATCTAAACCAAACTTTCGACTTGCCAAATTCCGTTCAGTTTTATGCCCTGCAAAACGGCACATGGCAGCTTATCACCGCACAGTTGGAGGGTCAGTTGAGATTCTCTTATTACAACAGGTTTACCTTTCCTGCAATCAAAGCAAGTGCTATAAGAATGGATGTTACAAACAAATCAGGCAAGGCAAGTCGTGCTTTTAATGCTTATTTTCACGAGGACATTGCTTCCGGATATTTTTTGCGATGCCGCAGAGAAGATGACGGACTCCATATTTTTGTAGATGATACCTATCAAACGGTTGTAAATGGCAACTGGGGCAAATCAAAAGTTGGATTGATTACTGAAAACCTACAGGCAAACTTTAATGGAATACTGCATTATCAATCGGGGGCTGTAAATATTACTTCTATTGATATTAATGCCTCCTCATGCGGGGTAGGTGAGTCTGAGCAACTGACATTTACAATTGCGCCCTACAATGCAACCAATACACAACTTTACTGGAAAAGTTCCAATCCGGAAATTGTTTCGGTTTCCCAAAATGGAGTCATTACCCGCAATACCGGCGGTGCAGCAACAATCACTGCTTATGCAGCCGATGGAACTGATGTCAAAGCAACTGTATTCATAGGAGAAACGGCAACCGATCTGACTAAAGCGGAAGAATTGGTACGTATTTTTCCAAATCCTGTATCGAATACATTAAACTATTTACATACAGAGAGAATAGAGCTGATATCAATTTATTCTGTTTATGGAAAAAAAATGATGGAAATTAAGCCTGACGGTTCAGGGAAAATTGTCATGAAAGATTTTCCTTCCGGAGTATATCTTTTTAGGGCTCAAACAGATGGTAAATCTGTTTCTAAAAGTTTCATTATCAACAATTATGCGATATAAGATAAAATGCTACAATCATTCATAAAATATTTTTAACAATATGAGACAGAATCGCCAAATGTTCAGGGCAACTTTTTTATTGGTTTTTTTATCAATAACTATGTACAGTTGCGCCGAAAAATATGGTCAGGCAAAAACCAGTGATCCTATAACCCGTATTCCAACTTTTGTAAAGCCTGAGTTTGATTATTGGATGAGAGACACCTGGGTAACTCTCGGTCCTGATGGCTATTATTACATGACCGGTACAACAGCAACACCGACACGTGAGTTTCCTGGTCAGGTACACTGTTGGGACTGGAACGACGGTTTGTACCTTTGGAGATCAAAAGATATGAAGGATTGGGAGTCTATGGGATTGATCTGGTCGATGGAAAACGACGGTACATGGCAAAAATATCCATTGGTTTATAAAGCAGAGGAAAAATATGCCAAAAAATCAATCAATGGAGATCCGTTGGATAATAAATTCCATGCTGTTTGGGCTCCTGAGTTGCATTACATTAAGAGTGCCAAGAACTGGTTTATGGTTGCCTGTTTGAATCAATCTGCAGGAGGAAGAGGTTCTTTTATTTTGAAAAGCACTACCGGTAAACCTGAAGGTCCTTATGCTAATATTGCAGCAAATGAAGATGCGCCATTATTCCCGCAGATTGATGGAAGTTTATTTGAAGATGAAGACGGTACAGTTTATTTTATTGGCCATAATCACTTTATTGCCAGGATGAAACCCGACATGAGTGGATTTGCCGAAGAACTGAAGCAGTTGAATGAACAGCATTATGAGCCGGAACCGTACATCGAAGGAGCATTTATTTTTAAACACGACAATAAATATCATTTGGTACAGGCTATCTGGTCGCACCGTTTACCCAATGGCGTTGATACCTATGCTCCTTTGAAAGAAGATAATAAAACCCGCTATAGTTATGATTGTATCATTGCTACAGCCGATAATATTTACGGACCCTACAGTAAAAGATACAACGCCATTACCGGGGGAGGTCATAATAATCTGTTTCATGACAAAGAAGGAAAGTGGTGGGCTACGATGTTTTTTAACCCGAGAGGAGCGCAGGCTGCCGAGTATGAAAAAACCTGCCGGCCGGGAATGGTGCCGATGAAATATGTGGATGGAAAGTTCATGCCGGATGCCGGTCGGTGTAAATAAAGCATAAATAAACAAGTCTTATCATAAAACGAATAAAAACTAACCATAATGAAGAAATTATTTTTTCTAATTCTCTTGTTTTATGTTTCATTTGGAGATTTTTGTTTTGGAATTACACCTACATTTTCAAATGTTAATTATGTAGGAGATGGTAATAGCAAACATTTACTCGATGTTTATGTGCCAGCAGGAGTAGTAACCCCTACAAAAACTATTGTTTATATTCATGGTGGTGGTTGGCAGTCTGGATCAAAAAGCAAGACCATGGATTATTGTCAGAAACTGTATGATGCCGGATATATTGTGGTTGGTGTTGACTACAGACTGAGTTCGGATAGTATTTTTCCTGCGCAAATATTTGATTGTAAAACCGCGATAAGATTTCTAAAAAAAAATGCAGATACATATAAAATTGACTCGTGCAATATTGGAGTAATTGGATCGTCCGCGGGTGGACATCTTGCTACACTTCTTGGAACTTCAATTGGGGAGTCTTCACTGGAAGGACTGCATCTTGGACGTTTAGGCGCAACGAGTAAGGTTCATGCAGTTGCTGATTTTTTTGGACCGACCGATTTTTTAAAAATGGATAGTTTCCCTTCCCCTTTATGTAAAAACCCAATGATTCATGATATCATAACATCCGCTGAATCAAGACTTTTAGGGTGTTTAATCAGTTCCTGTCCGGAAAAAGTCAGACAAGCAAATCCAATTACCTATATTAATGGCAATGAACCACCTTTTATGATTCATCATGGCAATGCTGACTGTTTAGTTTCTATACATCAAAGCATTATACTGCATGATAGTTTAATAGCTCATAATCAAATTTCATCACTAACCATTTATCCTGATGGTGGACATGGCAGCTTTGTTAATACTTCTGTACTTGATTCAATGGAAATTTTTTTCAACAACACCTTAGTCAATAAATGTAATGAAACTGGATTAACTGAGCTTACTGAAAAATTCAGTATTAATATATTCCCCAATCCTGTTCACGATATTGCTTATATTCAATCAGAACTACAAATTGACAAAAACGAAATATTTAACTTAACAGGAGATAGATTAATTGTAACATCAACTGGAAATCAAGTAAATGTAAGTCAACTCATAAAAGGGTTGTACATAATACAAGTCAATACAGCTGATGGACTGATAGCTATGAAGAGATTAATCAAGATATAAATGTATGCAAAACAACACCCAACCGGACGACAAATGCGATAAATTCAACTCGTTATGAAAAGAACCCGGAGCAAAACTATGTAGTGAGTTATTTTTATCGACTTGATTGAAAATGAATGACCTTTTATGTTAATTTGAACAATACAACATGTTATTAAAACATTTTTACTATCATTTGTATAAATGAATGTGTATTTTTGTAACGAAAGGGAATCTGCCATTTAAACACGTTTGAAAATGATTATTACACACCGATCGTTTACATCTATACTTATTTCAGCTTTCCTGTTGATTACTTTGCTTACTCCTGCACAGTTTCCCGAAAAAAGATTGTGCAACCCTTTATTGCCCATGCGTGACGGAGCTGTCGAGCGGTTTATGGGAAAATATTATGCTACAGGCGAAGCAGTCAAAGGGAATGTCTATTATACCAAAGATTTGATTCATTGGTCGGAACCGGTAAAAGCGATTTCGGCCGATAAGGCTACCTGGCTGAAAGATCCCAAATGGTCGCAATCATATACCTACAAGGAGTTTCAGGCAGCAGACCTGATTTACCGAAATGGAGTTTTTCATACCTACTGGAATGGTGTCGGGCATGCTTATTCTCCAACTCCTTTAGGTCCCTACAAAGAAAGCTCAATAAATGCTCCTTTTGATGATTATGGAATTGATGTGCAGGTTTTTCAGGATGAAGATGGCGAAATATACTGGGTAAAGAAACGGAACGGGGGAGATCCTCATCCATTGAATGGAGAGAAATCAGATATTGATGGCCCTGAAGTTTGGACATTCAGGATGGTATCTCCTTTTTCCCGTTGGGATATTACCGAAGGGAATGTTCAGTTAACCAATCAGCGTGGACATCCGACCAGCGTGAATCACCATAATTTCGAAGGACCTGAACTTGCCAAATACAGGGGGAGGTATTATCTTTTTTATGCATCCAACAGGATGGGACCCCGTTCGGGGATGTATCAGATTGGGGTAGCTGAAAGTGATCAACCCATGAATTTTGATAATACAAAAAAATACCCGCATCCGGTACTGACTAGAAACACAGAGCAGCATTTACTCGACTACAAGGTAATATTGCATAGCGCTGAACATGGAGGATGGGAAGCTAAATATACGACGTCATTGCCATCCGGTAATTGGAAAGCCCTAACTTACAATGATGAAACCTGGATAAAGGGAAATGGAGGATTTGGTCGACAAGAGTATGACTTGTTTGGAAACAGACAGTTTACAAATGCCAAAATACGGGCAAGAAAAACCATTTGGGATTCAGAAAAAATATACATTCGTAGAAAGTTCCGCATCGAACAGATACCACAAAAAATTGCACTTAAGCACTGGGTGTTTGCCAATGCCAATTTCTTCATTAACGGAAAAAGAATCAACATCAACGCAAGTAATAATACCTATAGTTTTCTTCAACTTGATCCGGGATTGTTTGTAAAGGGGGAGAATATTATCGTAGTTGAGGCGACTAGTCCCTGTAACAATCAATTTTGTCAGCAATTTGTAGATTTTGGACTTTATGATACAGGTTTAAGTGACACTGAAGATATTGTTGTTGGTCCTGCTCAACCCAATTTTGTCGTTGGACCGAATGGTTTCGAAAGATGGATGATGTATAAAGCCTATTTCGACAACAGGCAGGAACAAGGAATCGACAGGATTCATTTTTACGATAAAGAAGTCGTTGTTGAAAACAGCACCGTGAAAAATACACAGGGATTCAGAAGAAAGCCTTCACTGCCACAGTATTTATATGACTTTGAGAAACCGGACTACAATGCATTTGAATTTTTAAACGACAGCAAATGGAAGGTTGCAGGTGGTGTATTATCTCCCGAAAGTAATGCTGGCGGTGCACTGCTGTTTTGCAATCAGGCTGAAACACATTATAGATTTGAGGTTCCATTCAGATTAAAATCAGCTGATTCGCGCGCAGGGGTATATGCGTATTACCAGGACAAAGAAAACTGGTTGAAAATTTTAATAGGAAAAGATTACTCCTGGGAAGTGCAGATGTGCATCCGGGGGAATATTAGCAGCAATAAACATAAACTTCCTCCGAACTTTGATTTTCTGGATAAAAATTCTTTGGTGAAACATTACGTAGAGCCCTGGCATACCTTGACCATCTACAAGAATGGTAACCGGTTCAAGGTGGAGCTAGATCACTTTAATATAACATTACAGGGAGATTTAATAACTCTTTTTTCCGATCGTGGCAATGTGGGATTAATTGCTGTTACGAATCAGGTAGATTTTGATGCTGTTCAATATACCAACGGTTGGGATGAATATGATGAAAATATTACGGGATGGAAGAGTGATGAGGGAAACTGGTCTGTATCAGCTAAAGGGTTTTACCAAACAGATAGTTCCGTTGAAAGCATTGCCATTAAAGGAGATCCTTCAAAAAATTATGAATTT
>JAUSNQ010000131.1 GCA_030655595.1 Paludibacter sp. | reverse complement strand
GAACCATTGCATCAATATCACCGGCACCAAAAGTAACAACCACTTCCAAATCATCTCTTTTATTCAACAAATCAACCAACTTCTCTTTTTGACAATATTGCTTTTTTTCAAGCGTCATTTTGTTGAGTATCAACTCCGGATTTACACCATCTATCGGCAATTCCCGGGCGGGATAAATATCCAACAAAATCAACTCATCCAAGGTAGATAAGACCTCCGCAAACTCATCGGCAAAATCCCTTGTGCGCGAATAAAGATGCGGTTGAAATATCCCTGTTATCTTTTTATCGGGATACATCTCTTTGATAGAAGAAATACCAGCCCTGAGTTCACTCGGATGATGCGCATAATCGTCGATATAAACCAGATTTGCGGATTGATAAACAATATTAAACCTGCGATAAATCCCCGAAAAAGAAGATAATCCGGTGCGCAATTCTTCCGACGTTACACCACTGAGCCAAGCTAAAGCCATTGCTGCCACACTGTTCTCTACATTGATTTTCACGGGAACTCCCAATCTTAAATCTGCAATTCTTTCGGTTGGGGTAACAAAATCAAATCTGATTTCACCGGATTTAGTTTTGATATTATCAGCGTGAAAATCGCCCCCTTCATCCATGGAATAGGTATATAACTTGACACCCTTTTGCAATTCTGGATGGATATCAATTCCTTTGCGTACAATCAAAGCTCCTCCCGGTCGGACCAAAGATGCAAAATGCTCATAACTTTCCTTGACTGCCTGATGGGTTTTATAGATGTCCAAATGATCTGCATCCGCTGATGTAATCACAGCCATATAGGGTGACAAATGATGAAACGAACGGTCGTACTCATCGGCTTCAATCACCACAAAATTACTTTCCTTTGAGAGTAACAAATTGGTGTTGTAATTATTGGATATGCCGCCAAGAAAAGCATTGCAATCGACCAGCGACTGACGAAACAAGTGCGCTGTGATGGTAGATGTCGTTGTTTTCCCATGCGTACCGGCAATGCATATCCCTTTATTCAATCGCGTGATGTAACCCAACACCTCAGCCCTTTTCATCACCACAAAATCCTGCTTGCGAAAGAAAAGCAATTGCTGGTGGTCATCGGGAATAGCCGGGGTTAAAATCACCAATGTTTTAACTTTATCTAAAAACTTAACCGGAATATCTGACTCCCGCTCGTCATAAGAAACATCGATTCCTTCAGATTGCAAACTTTCAGTAAGCATTGTTTTCGTGCGGTCGTAGCCCGCCACCTCAAACCCATGTGCTTTATAATAGCGGGCAATCGCACTCATGCCGATTCCTCCGATTCCCAAAAAGTAAAATTTTGTAAACTTGTTCATTTGATTTAGTTAAAATCTATTTGATAATTTTTTCCACTTCATCTGCGATTCTTTCCGCCGAATTTTGCTCCGCTAAAGTAAGTATATTTTTGCTTAAATCCATTAATTTCTTATCATCGAAAACCAATTTTAACGCCCGGGTAATCATTTCTTCACGAGCGTTCGTATCAGTAATCATCACAGCAGCATCCTTTTTAACCAATGCCATGGCATTTTTCGTTTGATGGTCTTCCGCCACATTGGGAGATGGCACCAAAATTACAGGTTTTGCAAGCAGACACAACTCCGAAATCGAACTGGCACCGGCACGCGAAATGACCAAATCGGCAACTGAATATGCATAATCCATACGCGACACAAACTCCGTAATGTAAATCTGACTGGTTGTAAATGACTGAAATGCTTTCTTTGCATCATCAATGTAAAACTTACCCGTTTGCCAGATAACCTGTATGTCAGCTTTTGCGAGTTTGTCTAAATGAGCAATCACACTTTGGTTGATGGTACGGGCACCCAAACTTCCGCCAACAATCAGGATGGTCTTTTTAGCAGCATCAAATCCAAAAAACTCAAAGGCCTTTGGATCTTTCGGTTTAACGGCAAACAAATCCTGTCGCACCGGATTGCCGGTTTTAATAATTTTATCCTTCGGAAAGAAATGCCCCATATCATCGTAAGCAACACAGATTCGAGATGCCCTTTTCGCCAATAGTTTATTGGTCACGCCGGCGTAAGAATTCTGCTCCTGAATTAAAGTCGGCACGCCAAAAGCCGAAGCTGCACGCAATACAGGCGCACTGGCATAACCGCCGACTCCTATGGCAATGTCCGGTTTAAATCGTCGGATTATCTTCCTTGCTTTATACAGGCTGCGCATCAGGTTCCATAAAACTACGATGTTGCGCAGCATGTTTTTTCGGTCGAATCCGCTGACCGGCAACCCTTCAATTTGATAGCCGGCTGCTGGAACGCGCTCCATCTCCATCCTGCCGATAGCTCCTACGAACAAAATCTCGGCATCCGGAAATTTTACCTGCAAGGCATTCGCAATGCTGATGGCTGGAAATATATGTCCGCCTGTGCCGCCGCCACTTATGATAAATTTGTGTTTCATTGCTTATATTTCGCCATCGTCGTCTTCCTCGATGACAATTTCTTCCGTTAGTGAATTATTGATATTCTGTTCTTCTTTAATCTGACGAGTCACACCCAACAGTATCCCGAAATAGATACTGGTAATCAGGATAGAGGTACCTCCGCGACTGATCATGGGCAGCGGCTGACCAGTCACCGGCCCCAAGCTGGTCGCAACAGCCATGCTGACAAATGCCTGGAGGACAATCATGAGCGACAACCCGATTACCAAAATAGCCGGAAAAACGGTTTTACTCATGGTTGCGATTCGACCTGCCCTGAAAAGCAAAATCATGTACAAGAGGATGACAAAAACTCCTCCTATCAATCCAAGTTCTTCAACAATAATGGCATATATAAAATCGGAATAAGCCTGAGGCAGAAAATCCCTTTGCACACTGTTACCCGGCATGACACCCGTCACCCCGCCCCTGGCAATGGCAATGCGCCCATGCTGAACCTGCAAATTCTGATCGTTGATTACATATTTGCTTTCCGTTTCACCTTCATCAACGAAAAACCTGTCAATTCGATTGACCCAGGTATAACCCCTGTCGAACATCTTGGGCATGTTCTCTTCCGGCATAATTTTGATGGTGGTATATCCGAATAATGCCACTGCCACTAATCCCACCAACAAGAATGAAAGCTTCTTTCCTGATATCTTACCGATAAACATCATGATGTAAATAACGCCAAACAACAAGACTGCCGTTGAGAAATTCTCCAATAAAATGAGGGAGCAAACTACTCCCGAGATAATCATCAGTATCCTAAAAAACTTTTGCTCGTTTTCCACCGAGTTTTTGATACGGGCAATAAAATCGGCGGCAATGATAATCAGCGACAACTTACCCAACTCGGAAGGCTGAAACTGAAAACCTCCCACTTCCAACCAACGTGTGGCATCATTCTCCGATTTCCCTTTGAATAAAACGAGAATGAGTGTTACAAGAGAAAAAGCAAGCATCACAAAAGCACCGATTCGGATATACCGATACGGAATCAGGTGTACCAAAAACACAATCATTGCCCCCATCCCTAAAAATATCACATGTCGGAACATGGGTGCGGTATGACTAATCGACTTGTACGCCAGGGTACTCGAAGCACTATACATCTCGACCGCTGAAATGACGCATAGGCCGATAAAGACAGCCCATAAAGCCGCATCACCTTTCAGATATTTTTTTATCAGTGAGTCCATCTCAGTCTTGTTAGTTCAATTTATAAGTTTCTGACACAAGTTTTAAATTGTCTGCCGCGATCTTCGTAATCCTGAAACAAATCAAAACTCGCACAACAGGGTGATAAAAGTACGGTATCGCCCTCCTGCGATAATGCATAAGCTGCGTGTATAGCATCGCTCATTGAGGTAACATCCACAATTTGATCCTTTTTGCCATCAAAAAAAGCGTGTAATGGTTGATTATCGAGACCCAAAAAGACCAAAGCCCTGACTTTTTCCTTCACCAACTGCTCTATCTCCGTATAATCATTCCCTTTATCGGTTCCACCTAAAATCAAAACAACCGGCGTTTTCATGCTTTGCAAAGCATACCAGCACGAATTCACGTTTGTCGCTTTCGAATCATTGATAAACTTCACATCCCGAACTGTAGCCACATATTCCAGTCGGTGTTCCACGCCCTGAAAATCGAGCAAGGACTGGCGAATATTTTCCTTTTTTACTTCCAGAATCGTTGCAGCCAAACCAGCGGCCATGGTGTTGTAGGTGTTGTGAATTCCTTGAAGTACTAATTCTGATGTTGGCATGATGAATAATGATTTGAGGGTGTCGATGATTATTTTTTCTTCTTGAATGAATGCTTTTGTTTTTTCTGTCCTTTTTAAAGCAAAGGGATAAATGGCAGATTCAATTTTCCGTTTGGATAATTCTGCCTTGATGACAGGATCATCTTCCCAATAGATAAAAGAATCCTTTTCCGTCTGATTCTGTGTTATCCTGAATTTAGCATCGATATAATGCTGAAATTGATAGGCATAACGATCTAAGTGATCGGGAGTTATATTGAGCAAAATTGCGATATCAGCCTTGAAATCAAACATGTGATCGAGTTGAAAACTGCTCAGTTCAATCACATAATAAGCGTGTGGCTCCAGTGCAACCTGCAAAGCCAGACTATTTCCGATATTGCCTGCAAGTCCGACATCCAATCCCGCTTTTTTCAGGATGTGAAAAATAAGCGAAGTAGTCGTCGTTTTACCGTTACTTCCGGTTATGCAAATCATTTTCGAGTTTGTAAATCTGCCGGCAAATTCAATTTCTGAGATAATCTTAATTCCGCATCCAATCACTTTTTGAATCAACGGTGCTTTATCCGGAATACCCGGACTTTTGACTATCTCATCAGCGTTTAAAATGATGGCTTCGGTATGTTGTTTTTCTTCCCAGGCAACTTCATGCTTATCCAACAGCGATTTATAAGATGGTTTGATTTCGGCCATATCCGAAACAAAAACATCAAAACCCTGCTTTTTCGCGAGTACTGCCGCACCCGTTCCGCTTTCACCTGCACCTAAAACAACTATTCTCTTCATTTACTATTTATTTGAACCATATAAGGCATATAAGACATGTATGGCTTCATCTATCTGATTTTTAATGTTATAATCGTTAACGCCCCCAAAATCAAACCTACGATCCAAAACCGAATCACAATTTTCGATTCTGGCATTGGAAGCTTCGGATTCTGAATCAACGCAGGAACACTTCCATCCCCCGGCTTCTGATAATGGTGATGCAAAGGTGCCATCTTGAAAATGCGCCTCCCTTCGCCATATCTTCTTTTTGTATATTTAAAATATCCGACCTGCATCATCACCGATAAATTCTCGACTAAAAACACACCGCATAAAATCGGAATCAACAACTCTTTTCGCGTAGCAATGGCAAAAACTGCGATGATACCACCAATGGTCAGACTGCCCGTATCGCCCATAAACACCTGAGCAGGATATGAATTATACCAAAGGAAACCAATGGTGGCACCAATAAAAGCACCAGCAAACACCACCATTTCACCCGTACCGGGGATATACATGATATTTAGATAACCCGCATAATTTACGTTACCCGAAACATAAGCCAGTATCCCGAGAATCACCCCGATGATGGCCGAAGAACCTGTTGCTAATCCGTCTAACCCATCAGTCATATTCGCCCCATTCGACACGGCAGTTACAATAAAAATTACAACCAGCACAAACAACATCCAGCCATAGAATTGCGATTGATCACCCAAAGATTTGAAGGCATCTGCATAATTGAGGTTGTTATTCTTGAAAAATGGAATGGTTGATTTAGTTGATTTAACATCGTGTTGTGCATAATGTACTTCTTCTACCCTTCTATTATCGCCTTTCACTTCAATATTCTCGCGGATTACCACATCAGGACTCAGGTATAGCGTTAAACCAACAATCAAACCCAGTCCGACCTGCCCCACAATTTTAAATTTGCCGCTCAGGCCTTCTTTGTTTTTCTTGAAAACCTTGATATAATCATCCAGAAAGCCAATGGCTCCTAACCACACCGTTGTAATAATCATCAGGACGATGTAGATGTTGTCGAGTCGGGCAAACAGCAAGGTCGGAATCAGAATCGCAATGATGATAATGACACCACCCATGGTAGGCGTTCCTTTTTTCGACATTTGTCCTTCCAATCCCAAGTCGCGCACCGTTTCTCCAATCTGTTTACGTTGCAGATAATCGATAATCTTTCTGCCAAAAAGAGTAGAAAGCATCAAAGCCAGAATAAATGTCACTCCCGTACGGAAAGAAATGTAGTTGAACATCCCTGCTCCGGGGAAATCAAAAGCTTTGTCTAAGTATGTAAAGAGGTAGTAGAGCATGTTTAATAGTGATTAGTGGTTAATGATTAGTGATCTAACTTCTTCTCTATCATCAAAATGATATTTTACGCCTTGAATAATCTGATAATCTTCGTGACCTTTTCCTGCTACCAGCACCACATCTCCGGGTTGAGCGAGGGCGCAGGCAGTTTTAATGGCTTCACGGCGGTCGATGATGGTCAGACTTTTCGCTTTCTGAATCACATCCAATCCTGCCAACATGTCGTTGAGAATATCTTGCGGGTCTTCAAAGCGCGGATTGTCAGAGGTTAAAATTGCCTTCCAGCTTCCATCCACAGCTTCCCGTGCCATCATCGGTCTTTTTCCTTTATCGCGGTTGCCGCCACATCCCACGACTGTTATCAGCCGGCCTCCTCCCTGCAAAATCTGATTGATGGTTGAGATGACATTATTCAACGCATCAGGCGTATGTGCATAATCCACAATAGCCGTGAAACCAGCGGGGGCGCGCAAAGTCTCGAAACGACCCGACACGGAACCCAAAGCACTGATAATCCTCAACACTTCCATTTCGTCGGCTCCCAATGCAACAGCAGTACCAAAAACGGCAGTCAGGTTACTGGCATTGAATCGTCCGATGAAAGAAACATTCACTTCTTTCTCATTCATATCCAGCAACATCCCATCAAAGCTATGTTCTAAAATTTTGGTTTTAAAGTCGGCCAACCCCCTGAGGGAATATGTGATTTTTCTGGCTTTGGTATTTTGCAACATCACCATGCCGTTTTTATCATCCAGATTAGTCAATGCAAAACTATCTTCCGGCAATTGATCAAAAAATGTCTTCTTGGCTTTCAGGTAATTTTCAAAAGTGAGGTGATAGTCGATGTGGTCACGTGTTAAGTTTGTAAACACACCACCATCAAAGTCAAGACCGGCAATGCGTCCTTGCTCAATTGCATGAGAACTAACCTCCATGAAAGCATAGTTGCAACCAGCCTCCACCATCTTATGAAGTAATCCGTTTAATGTCAGCGCATCGGGCGTAGTATGCGTAGCTTCCACCGCCTCATCATCAATATAATTACAAACGGTCGATAACAACCCAACTTTATTTCCTAATTCCCTGAATAACTGGTAGAGTAAAGTTGCTATGGTTGTTTTGCCATTGGTTCCGGTCACACCAACCAAAGTCAGTTTCGAAGATGGATAATCGTACCAAGCAGCAGCAAGATAACCCAATGTCTCGGCACTGTTTTTAACCTGCATATACACAACCTGAGCATGCAACGTTTCCGGCATGCTTTCACAAACAACAGCCACAGCACCATTTTCAATGGCAGTCGCTATAAAATTGTGACCATCAACGGCCGTACCTCTTGTTGCCACGAATATATTTCCGGCAACAACTTTCCGGGAGTCAAATTCAATTCCCGTAACCGGCACCTCAGTATTACCGATGCTTGCAACAATCGGTATATCCAGGATGAGTTCATTTAAAAGTGTATCGGTCATTGTTTTCTTGATTTTATTGTAATATTAATTCTATCAAACCACCTTCAAGCAATTTAGACCCTGGAGTCAGACTTTGAGCCACCACTTTTCCGCGCCCCTTCAATTTAACTTCCATACCCAAATTACCGAGCATATAAAAAGCATCTTTTGCACCCATTCCACGCACATCCGGAACCAATCCCCTGTGAATAGAATAGGCAACCAAACTCAACTCGCTTCCTTCATTGCAGTGTTGTTGCACCCAACCGCTCATGGCCTGATTTTCTACAGGAATATTCAGCGTTTCAACAACCCGCCTCAACGACTGCGCATTACCACTTTTCACAAGTGGTAAAAATGGGGTTTGCCTGATAGAGTCGTTGGCAAATCGTTCCGGCGACCAGCTTGATTTCATAAGCATGGTGCGTTCCGCCACTTTCTTAAAAATACTTCCCGCCATCCTACCGCCGGATGGAGTACCTTGAGGAGCAGTCAGCACAACAATTGCTGTATATTTCGGATTATCCGCCGGAAAATACCCGCAGAAAGAAACGTTGTATTTCGTCTGCCCCGCTCTATAACCAAGACTACCCTGAGAAATCTGAGCAGTACCCGTTTTACCTGCAATGCTGACGATATCCGATTTCGCACTTTTTGCGGTGGCGTACTTGCCTTCAATCACACCGAGCATCACCTCTTGTACATCTTTCAGCGTTGATGGTTTACAAATCGACTCTTTCAAGACTTCTGTTTCATAAGTCTGCACAATCTCACCATTTCTCTTGATGTGCCTAACAAACAAGGGCTTCACCATTTTACCCTGATTGGCAATTGCATTGTATAAGGTAAGTGTATAAATTGGAGGAATTTTTGTCTCATAACCGATAGAAATCCAGGCCAGAGAAGTCTTATACCATTCTTTCTTGTCCTTTTTAGGATGTTTAATCCAAGGTCTGGCGACACCTTTCATCTGTATTGGCAGCGAATCATTCAATCTCAGGTCGTATAGTTTCTCAATATACTTTTCCGGGTTGTCTTCAAAAGATTTCATGACCATTTTAGATGTGCCGACGTTCGATGATGCATGAATAATTTCATCCACACGCAGTCTACCATATCCGCCACGGTGATGGTTGTGGTCTCTCATGATCCTGTTTGCAATGGGAAATAATCCATTACCCGTATCAATAACATCCGATACCTTTACCTTGCCTTCATCAAGCACGGCAATCAATGATGCGATCTTGAAGGTCGAACCCGGCTCCACCCGGTCGGTTAACGCATGATTTGCACCTTCATAATAGGTTTGTGTTTTCTCGTTATAATCGAGATTGACCATGGCCTTAATTTCGCCGGTCTGCACCTCCATTACCACAATGCAACCCGACTGCGCTCCAAGTCCTGCAATGGTATCCCTCAATGCTTTTTCGGCAATATCCTGTATTTCGATGTCAATCGTGGTGTATATATCCAAACCATCAACCGGTTCTACCTCAACGGTCTCGATGTATTTATTGGCAACTTTCTGACGCGTCGAAACCCCTGCGATGCCCACGAGTTGATCATCAAAAGAACCTTCAATACCGCTTCTGCCTCCCTTAACTTCGTCAGCATAAACATCCCCGATGGTACGCGACGCAAGCGAACCAAAAGGTTTCACCCGCCTAACATATTCTTTGGTAATCAGTCCGCTTCTGCTTCTTCCTAATCGAAACAACGGTAATTTCCGTAAATCTTTGAGTTGAGAATATGAAATTCTTTTCGGATACAACATCAATTCGCCCTTTCCCTCAAGGTAGCCCTTGTGAATCAATTTTTTATAAACGGCAGGAGATCTGTCACCAAAAAAGTTTGACAAAGAGATGGAAAGCGAGTCAATGTTATCATAAAACAGTTTCCCTTCATTCAGATGCAAAGCGGGAACCCTTAAATCCATATAGACATAATAGGTAGGGATGGAGCTCGCAAGTAACCGACCATCCGAGGCAAAGATATTTCCTCTTTTCGGTTTCACGATGATATCGGAAATTTTCTGTTTTGCTGCGAGCTTCATCCATTCATCTCTCTCAAAAAACTGAATCTCAACGATTTTATATATCACCAACAAAAAGAGAATGGAAATAATAATGTATACTATTCCAAACCTCAGGACGATATTTTTACGTTTATCCGGCATTGTGTTTCAATAACTAATCTACTACGATGGGTGGGGTGTCACCCGGTTTTAATTGCATACCCTTACTTTGCATCAATTTATAAATGTTCGACTGCCGACTGATTTCCATCAACTCAGCTGAAATAGTCAAAGATTCATATTTGGCATCCTGGATATTCTTTTTAAGTGTCGTAATGCGGGAAATTTGCTTTTCACTGGCATATCGGTTATCAATATAAAAGATGCTTAACAAAACAAGCAAAACAAGCAGCATGTACTGTTTTCTGATGAATTTCTTGGTAAGAATATTGCCATTCAGAATATCGCGAACACTGCTCGATTTGATATCGGAGAAATCTTCACTTTGACGAACTTTATCTA
This sequence comes from Paludibacter sp., assembly GCA_030655595.1. The sequence goes on along the minus strand of JAUSNQ010000131.1, from coordinate 6,264 downwards.
TTAATCTCTTAAATGCTGCCATGTCGATTAAGTTTTCAATGTCGCAATTCTTAATTTCGCACTCCTGGCTCTGGGATTTATCGCTACCTCTTCATCGCCTGCAACAATAACTTTGTTGTTAATCGCCTTCATCGGTGCAATGATATTTCCGTAAAAATCTTTTTCTAGTTTTCCTTCAAAATTCCCGGATTTGATGAAATTCTTCACCAACCTGTCTTCCAAAGAATGATAAGTCAGCACCACCAATCTCCCCTCCTCATGCAACACCTCAACACTTTGATTCAACAATGACTTTAAGACTTCCATTTCCTGGTTGACTTCTATCCGCAATGCCTGAAAAACCCTTGCCATGTCTTTTTTCTCCTTTTCTCTTCCAAAGAATGGCTTCAACACTTCAATAAACGCAAAAATTCTATTGAAGGGTTCTTTCGTTCGGTGATTGACAAGTGTGCGGGCAATTTTTCGGGAATTGTGCAATTCACCATAGAGATAAAACACATCTGCCAATTGTTCTTCCGAATAAGTATTCAGTACAACAGCAGCCGTCAGATTCGATTTTTTATTCATCCGCATATCCAATTTCCCATCATATCGAAATGAAAACCCTCGTTCAACTTCATCGAAATGATGAAAAGAAACACCCAAATCGGCTAAAATCCCATCAACTTTTTCAATCTTGTGGAATTTCAGAAAATTCTTGAGGTACTTGAAATTGCTGTGAACAAAAATAAACCGCTCATCAGCGATGATATTTTTGAAGGCATCCTCATCCTGATCGAAACCCAATAACTTTCCACGCTGATCTAATTTTTTCAGGACTTCCCGTGCATGCCCCCCACCCCCAAAAGTGCAGTCAACATAAATTCCATCCGGCTTAATACTTAATCCTTCAATGGTTTCTCTAAGCAATGCAGGTACGTGATAAACGGGTTTTTCCATTTTTATTTTTTACTCCCCGCTTACTCATCGGGGATGATTCCATGCTTTTTAACAACCAGTTATTTCCGCATCATCCGTTCCTTCAACAACGCTGCAAAATCGGAAGCCGGCAAACTAGCTTGTTCATAACGAGATTTACTCCAGACAGCAAAACGATCGATCATGCCCACAAACAAAACTTCCGCATTGTCGACCAATATACCTTGCAGGTGTTTTTTCGAAATCAACACGCGACCCTGACTGTCGATATCCAACCATTCGGCATCGGACACAAATTGCATCAACAGCAACTGATCAGTCGGATTCCACTCATCCAATTTTGATTTAAATTCTTCCACTTTTGCATTCCAAACCGAAACGGGATATATAATTAAACAATCATTCTCGGCATCCTTTCGCATGACAACACGCTCTCTGTCTCCTTCAGGGAGTATCTTGCGGTAAACGGAAGGAATAAAGATTCTTCCCTTTACATCTGCTTTCGCATCATATTTTCCAATGAAAGTTGACATAATTTTCCTGGCATTAATTTTCAACGGTAAAAGTATGAAAAAGATTTTTAATTCCCCACATTTCCCCACAAAAAACTTTTCAACAAGTTTTCAAGTGTTAAATCTTGCATTTCAAGAGGTTACAAACAGTATTTGAACAAAATAGCTTTATAAAGGGGAAAATGAGACACTCTTGAAATAGAGCATATTAGATAACACATCTAATTTCTAGAGAGAAATAAACAAGTAAAGTGGGGGAGTTTAAATCGCCACCCACTGAAGCTGCAGTAGTCATTTTAGTATGCTGAACACAACTAACACAAATTTTTACTATTTTTGCTCCGCAGAAAAAAAAAACCACATGCACAAACAAGAAATCATGAAAATAGATGTGGCTCAAGTTTTAAAAACAAGAGCACCACACACCAAAGTCCCTAAATTTATCGTCAATTACCTGAAAAAAATTATTCATGAAGACGAATTCAACCGCTTTTTTAAAGAAAACCCGGGTTTAAAGAACTTAGACTTCATTGAGGGAGGGTTGAAATTATTAGATGTAACAACAGTTATTGTTGGAAAAGAGAATCTTCCACCAAAAGATGGCAAGTATATTTTTGCAAGCAACCACCCTCTTGGCGGATTAGATAGTATGGCGACAGGCTATTTGATTGGAAAAGAATACGATGGGAAGGTGCGTTTCTTTTCTAATGACCTGATGACGTTCTTGCCTCCCATGAAAGAAATGTTTATTCCTGTCAATAAATTCGGTTCACAATCAAAAGGAAATGCTGAATCGATGCACGAACTCTACAGCTCCGATAATCATTTGATTACATTTCCTGCCGGCATGTGTTCCCGAAAAGTGAAGGGGGAAATCTGTGATTTGGAATGGAAGAAAAATTTCATAACCAAATCGATTCAATACCAAAGAGATGTGGTACCAATTTATTTCGAAGGCAGAAATTCCAATTTCTTTTACAACCTTGCCAATCTGAGAAAATTCCTGGGAATCAAATTCAACATCGAGATGATGTATCTTCCCAATGAAATGTTTAAACAAAAAGGAAAAGAATTCACACTAAAAATTGGCAAAAGAATTCCGTGGCAAACATTTGACAAGTCGAAAACGCATGCGGAATGGGCAGCATGGGTGAAAGACATCACATATGCAATGAAATAGTTATAAATCAAGCAAACCTTCAGGCAATACTACGGTGATGGTTTTGCGTTCGTGGTCAATCTCCTGTATATACTCATCTCCCACCGGAATCAACAATTCATCGTCAGCCTGTTGAATGACAAAAAGTGCATTCTCGGTAGTCTGATCAATTTCATGAATGATGCCTATTTCACCCTTCACGGCATCAATCAGCAGAAAACCCACAAAATAATCCAGTTCAATTTCGGTATTTTCTACTACATCCAAATATTCATTTTGAACATAGATAGGCAAGCCCGAGAAAGTCCGCGCTTCTTGCTCATTGCCAACTCCTTCCAACTTCAATATTCCGGTTGATGCAGTTTTGAAACGGTATGCATCTACGGAGAATGGAACCAAAATCCCATCAATCTCAAAGATAAAAAACGGCAAATCCACCCGATCAAAAACATCACTGGTAAAGCTGAACGACATCTCTCCATGAATGCCATGGGGCTTGTTAATTTGTCCGATTGGGAAAACTTGTTCTTTCGTTATCATTTGCTGTTATTGGTTCAATATTTGGCGTGACAAAAGTAATCAAATAAAAACAAAATTGTATCTTTGCGTGGTTGTTACAATTAAATATTACAGGCCATGCAAAAACATATCTTCTTCATCATCGCAATACTATTAGGCAATATTGCCATAGCAGGTAATATCAAACTTACCGTTACCAATCCCAATCAGGTTGATGTGCAAGATGCTCCTGTAGTTATTCAGTTGGATCAATTCAAAAAAATCGGTTTAAAGAAACGTAATCAACTTGCTGTTTTTGTTGATGGCAAACAGGTTAGCAGTCAGCTCGACGACCTAAACCAAGACAGTGTGCCCGACGAACTCGCATTTTTATTTGATTTAAAAGCCGGTGAGAAGAAAAAGATAAACATCCGTCATATCTCTGACAAGAAGCGAATCGAGTTTCCAACCGAAGTATATGCCAGTCTGATTTTGAAAGATGCTGACGGGAGTCACACCAACATCCGGGAAATTTCATCCAACAAAAACGACATGTACAACAAGCTCCATCATCATGGCGTAGCATTCGAATCCGCCCTGATTGCTTACCGGATTTATTTTGATAATAAAAGCACAATCGATGTTTACGGCAAGAAGAAATATCAATTAGAACTGGCCAACACAAAATGGTATCCGACTGAAGAGCAACTGGCAGCGGGTTATGGTGATGACATTCTACTTGTTTCAGGATGGGTCGGCGTGGGAACAGTCAAAGGTTTTGAAAAAGAGAAAGCAACACACATCAACAAGTTTGATTTAAGAACCCATCGGATCGTAGCCACCGGAAACATCCGCACAATCGTGGAAAGCGAAGTCAAAGGATGGGAATACGAAGGCAAGAAAATCGACATGACAGTCCGCTACACCCTTTACGCCCGACACCGCGATGCGATTGCCGAAGTCACCGCATCCGAAGATATTGAAACATTGACGACCGGCGTTCAACAAATCGGCGGAGGTGCATGCTTCCAAAGCAACCAACTTGTTGGCTCATGGGGAAGCTGGCATCCACAACCCGATTTTGTAAAATACCCGAAAGAAACCGTTGGGCTGGGATTATTTATGCCACAAAAATTTCAAGGGAAACAAGTGATGGAAGGCGTCAACAACCTCATCATCTTCCCATTAAAAAAAGGAGAAACGACCCGGTTTTATTTTACTACCGTAGCTGAAAAGGAAGAGCAGAATGAAATTAACTCTGCTGAAGAGTTTTTTAAATACCTGAATAATTGGCGTCGGGGATTAATTCCAATTCTTGTGGAATAATTGGAGATCACAGATTGTGATTTCCAAAAAAGAAATAATATCTTTTGTGGTTCCTTGGTCTTCCCTTTGTGCCTTTTGTGGTTTTGTCTTTTTAGAGCAACTTCTCAATATCCCCTTCCAAATCAACCGGTTTCACCCTTGGATGATATCGTAATACCGGCTTGCCGTTCTTATCAATTAAAAACTTGGCAAAATTCCATTCGATATCCGATTTGTTTCCTGTTCCGGGCAACTCTTTTTTCAGAAATTGATACAAAGGGTGCGCATCTTCGCCATTCACCTCAATTTTAGAGAAAAGCGGGAAGGTGACGCCATAATTCACCGAACAGAATTCAGCTATTTCTGATTCCGTACCGGGCTCCTGCCCCATGAACTGGTTACACGGGAAACCCAGGATTACCAATCCACGATCTTTGTATTTCTTGTAAATCGCCTCCAAACCTTCGTATTGTTTGGTTAGTCCGCATTTGCTGGCTACGTTGACGATAAGGACGACTTTACCCTTGTATTGTTCCAGCGTTGTTTTTTCACCATCGATGGTAACAACTTCAAAAGGGTAGATAGATTGAGAACTGATATTGCCTGCGAGTACGAATAATATGATCAGTACTGCAAAAAGTTTGATTTGTGTCATTTGTTTATCTTGTTTATTTAACTGATAATTAAACAGGTTAGAAGTTAGAATGTTCATATCATCACAAAAAAACGCCTGCGAAAATCACAGGCGTTTTTCAATATATCACGTAAAACCTCAATTACAACACTCCCTGCGCCATCATCGCTTTGGCAACTTTCATGAAACCGGCTATATTCGCTCCATTCACGTAGTTTACAAAACCATCCGCTTCAGTTCCGTATTTCACACAAGCTTCGTGGATTTTTTCCATGATGCTTTTCAGTTTTTCGTCAACTTCTTCTTTCGACCAACTGATTTTCATTGAGTTTTGCGACATTTCAAGTCCGGAGACAGACACACCACCAGCATTGGCAGCTTTACCCGGAGCATACATAATCTTATTTTTGAGGAAGACCTCAACAGCCTGAGGAGTTGAAGGCATATTTGCTCCTTCAGAAACAGCAATACATCCGTTCTTCACCAAAAACTCAGCATCGTCACCATTCAACTCGTTTTGAGTAGCTGATGGCAATGCAATGGTACATGCTTCTTGCCATGGCCGACCACCTTCTACATATTTACAGTTGTATTTATCTGCGTATTCTTTAATCCTTCCGCGGTAGATATTTTTCAATTCAAAAACATATTCCAGTTTTTCTTTGGTGATACCTGCGGGATCGTAAATATATCCATTACTATCAGAAAGAGTAATCACTTTACCGCCCAACTCCAACACTTTTTCAGCCGTAAATGTAGCCACGTTGCCCGAACCAGAAATTGAAACAACCTGTCCTTTTAAATCAGTAATGCCTTTTCTTTTCAACATATTCATGAGGAAATAGATATTTCCGTAGCCGGTAGCTTCCGGACGAATCAGCGAACCGCCAAATTCCAATCCTTTACCTGTAAAAGTACCCGTATTTTCACGAGCTAATTTGCGATACATGCCATACATATAGGCCACTTCGCGACCACCAACACCGATATCACCGGCAGGAACGTCTGTTTCAGGACCGATATGATGCCACAATTCCAGCATGAAAGCCTGACAGAAACGCATGATTTCACCATTCGATTTTCCTTTTGGATTGAAATCAGAACCTCCTTTTCCACCACCCATCGGTAATGTAGTCAACGCATTTTTGAAAGTTTGCTCAAAAGCTAAAAATTTGAGAATAGAAGGACAAACAGAAGCGTGAAAACGCATACCGCCTTTGTACGGACCAATCGAATTA
>JAUSNQ010000116.1 GCA_030655595.1 Paludibacter sp. | reverse complement strand
AAATTGAATTGCAGTTTACACCCTTAGCTTCTTTCCGGCGAAAAATGGAAGAAGCCAATGTGGTTATCAGGGGAGGAGCGCATATCGGACCGGTCATTAATACCTTCCACGTACAGCCACGCCTTTGGTGAACCCGGTCGTATACTGAAATGCTGTCGGTTTGCTTGTTATCATGTCGCAGTATCCATACTTCCAATAGCAGGTACTGAACGATATACATCGTTTTATCCTGACGATGAATTACGTTTTGATCGGACGATGTACATCGTTCAGCATTGACAAGCCGGAGATAAGATGTGTCTGACTTCAAATCTCAAACGACAAAGGTTTCTGTTTGTTAGTCTAAAGGTTATACAATAAACTTTCTTTAATTGCACTTATCAACAATTCTGAAAACGCGTATTTGATTATCAATCATTTAACCTGTTTATAACTTGTGTTTAAAAGTTGTTGATATATACAGGTCAAAAAATTTGGAGCATATATGTTTACTGATATATATTTGCACCATGAGTTTCGGCTCAAAACATAAATGAATATGTTGAACGTTCTTTGAAATACTGATCAATCTAAAAGTCATAAGTTGAAACTGAACACCGGATGTGAAAATTGAATGCGTGTTTTGTGCAGAGAGCTGAAGGCCTGTAATGAACGATCATCTTTTAACCGTGAGCGCAAGTGAATGGTGGAGTGATTTGCAAAGTGCATGGTTTAAGCGGTTTGTCGAAAGATAGTTCTTTTTTTGTGTCAGACTCAAAATCTATTGGGCGTTTGAATAAAACGCAGCTTGTCTATAGCAGACAGGGAAGCCGGGTAGTCAGGAATGGGAATACAATCGGAGGTGATTCGTCGCTTTCATGCGTTCCGGGTAGCGTAACTGAAAACTGCAAAGTTTTCGAAATCACGACCTTCAATTCCAGGCGATGCAGCACAAAAAAATTATAGTCACGGCGTTAGGTATTCAGGGAAATTTCAGTCGAACGGGTAACACCGTAAGACGACTCCGGAGCAAGCAATTGCAAAGGAAAGTTTGCCCGATTTGCCAGCATCACCCTCTACACCAAGAGGAAGAATAGGCTAAACAGTTGACGAGAGTGAAATGAGTCCTAAGGGTTCAGTTGTCCGACCAAAATGGAAAAACAATCCGAATGAAGGGTAATGCCAATTTGAATTATGCAAATAGTCCAAAACCATTTGGTGTAACCTCTCCCGATTTATCGGGTATACCAATGCGACAAGCGTTCAGAATAGTTTTAATTACTCTGTTACAAAAGTCCAACAGGTGAATCAGACAGAAATGAGTTTCCAAAACAGGAAGAACAGCGGATAGGCTGGTGAATAACCGGTTTATCAAACCAATAAGAATCAATAACTCAATAAGATATATTCAGTATTAAAAGATACAGCATAAACATTTGTGTTCAGAGAGGGCATCCGTAAAGGGTGCCCTCTCGCTATTTACAACCTTTCCGGCTACACTGATTTTTTCACTGAAATTCAAAAAATATCTTTGTTGGTGACAGTTCCATTGCGCTGCTATCAAATTATTTTATAAATTTGCAGTAGAAATCTATGAAAGTATTCACAACACCCCAAATTCGCCAACTCGACCAATATACGATTGAGCATGAGCCAATTCTTTCCATCAACTTGATGGAACGTGCTGCTGATGCGCTTTTTGATAAACTGATTACATTGTTTCCCGCTAAAGAAGTAGGTTTTTGTGTTTTTGCCGGACCAGGCAATAATGGTGGAGATGCTTTGGCGCTGGCACGAAAACTTAAAGAAAATGAACGTGAGGTTCAGGTACATCTCATATCGAACGTTCCTTTGTCCAAAGATTGTGAAATTAATAAAACTCGTTTGCTGCATGCATATCCTAAAGTATTGAAGGAGCATAACGATGAATTTGTTGCTTTTCAAATTGCAGCCAATACGGTGTTGATTGATGGACTATTTGGTTCGGGTTTAAGTCGGCCATTATCGGGAGTATTTGCAGAGGTAGTAGATTTTATCAACGAATCTGAAAATACGGTAGTTGCTATTGATATCCCATCGGGTTTGCATGGAGATACTTATCATCGCATGGCCGAACCGACTGTAAAAGCTGATTATACTTTCAGCTTTCAATTTCCAAAAATAGCTTTTTTTATATCTGAAAATGATAGATTTGTCGGTTCCTGGTCGGTGCTCGACATTCAAATCCATCAGCAAGCTATTGCCGAAATGAAAACTGATTTTTATTTTTTAGAAATAGATGATTTGCGATTACTGCATAAGAAACGTGAAAAGTTTGCTCATAAAGGTTCTTTTGGACATTTAGTATTACTTGCCGGTAGCAAAGGAATGGCCGGGGCTTCAATCCTCTCTGCTAAAGCTGCTTTAAGAAGTGGAGTAGGACTGCTTACCGTACACGGACCGGAAGGGAATCGTTGTATTTTGCAGACCATCTCACCGGAAGTCATCTATGAAGCCGATCAGGATCAGGATTGTATTACCCGGTTTTTTCATGCCGAAAAATACGATGCGATTGCTATCGGTCCCGGAATTGGTACGCAAACAGTTACTGTGGAGATGTTGCAGCGCTTGTTGCTAACTTTGAAGATGCCCTGTGTATTGGATGCTGATGCCTTGAATATTATTGCAGTCAAAAAACAGCTATTGAAGCTCATTCCTCCTGGTTGTATCCTAACACCACATCCAAAGGAATTCGAACGCCTTTTTGGGGTTTGCGAAAATTCTTTTTACATGGTTTTGAGGGCGATGAAAATGGCTTCTCGTCATCAGATTTATATTGTTTTAAAGGGAGCAAATACTAAAATCATTACACCTGAAGGTAAGGTATTTATCAATAGTTCTGGTAATCCGGGTATGGCAACTGCCGGATCAGGCGATGTGCTCACAGGAATTCTCGGATCTTTATTGGCACAAGGTTATTCGCCTGAAAACGCCTCCAAATTAGGTGTTTTTCTGCATGGTCTATCGGCCGACCTGGCATTGGATACTGAATCGGAAGAATCTATGACTGCAGGAGATATTGTTGCAGGTTTGGGTAAAGCTTTCAAATATTTACAGGGAAATTAATGTATTTCAGAAATACAAATACAATGATAAAAAGTATCTTAACAACGATTCTCCTTCTTTTCAATTTATTGGTACTTCCTCAGCACATAACTTTAGATTTGTGTTTGGAGAAAACCAGAGAGAATTATCCGCTGATTAAGCAATATGGTTTGATTGAAAAAACACTAGAGTATAACCTGTCAAATGCAGGAAAAGCTTATTTGCCCCAGTTGTCGTTGAACGCCCGGGCAACTTATCAATCGGATGTGGTTAGTTTACCTGCTTCTATCCCTATCCCTATTCCGGAGTTGAGCAAAGATCAATATGCAGCCACAATTGATGTCAATCAGGTGTTGTGGGACGGCGGTGTTACCAGTGCGCAAAAGGTAAATATCAAAGCATCGGCAGCTGCCGAGAAGCAAAAACTGGAAATTGATTTGTTTTCATTGAATGAAAGGGTGGTGAACCTTTTCTTTGGAATTCTATTGTTGAATGAGCAAATCAGCCAGACTGCTATGTTGCATGATGAATTACAACGCAATTTATTGAAAGTTGAAAGCCTTGTTCAAAACGGTATCGCCTCAAAATCTGATCACGATTTAATACAAGTTGAGTTACTCCAGTTGAAACAACAGGAACTGGATTTATCAGCTAAAAGAAAGTCCTATTTTGCCATGCTCTCGGCTTTTACAAAGCTATCTATCACTGAAAACTCCATATTTGAAAAACCACTTTTACCGCTTTTTAGTAATCAAGAGGAGAATAAACGTCCCGAAATGTATTTTTTCAATGCGCAGTCGGATGTGTTGAATAGTCAGAGAAGCTTGATTCAGACTGCGAATTTGCCTAAACTTGGATTGTTTGTTCAGGGTGGTTATGGAAAGCCCGGCTTGAATATGCTGAGCAACGAATTCTCAACGCTTTATATAGGAGGGGTCAGATTATCGTGGAATATCAGTGGCTATTATGCTCAAAAGAACAATCTTGAGAAAATCAATCTTGGGATTAAACAGATTGAGACTTCAAAGGAGACTTTCCTTTTTAATACATCGTTGTTGACCGAACAACAGAAAAACGAAATTGAAAGGCTTAAAAATGTTATGCAAAATGATCAGGAAATTATTCGACTTCGCAGCAGTATTGTGGGAAGTTCCAAGGCAAAAGTTGAGAACGGAACCTTGACGGTCACCGAACTTCTACGGGATATCAATGCGGAAAATACAGCTAAACAAACAAGCATCATGCACGAAATACAATTATTGATGACAGCCTATCAGTATAAATTGACATTAAATCAATAACATTCGCATGCTACTTGTGCAAAACATACATATATGGACAAATTATTTTTTCTTTCCGCAATACTGGTGTTGATGTTGACACCTTCTTGTAAGTTGTCGGATAACAACTCTGATGCTTCCGGTGTTTTTGAATCAACAGAAGTGATGGTTGCTGCTGAGAGTAGCGGGAAAATCATCCAATTTTCAATAGAAGAAGGGCAGGAGCTAAAAGCCGGAGATATTACGGCTATCATCGACAGCACACAACTTCACCTCAAAAAGCAACAATTGATGGCAGCAGCCAGGGCAATTCAAAGCAAGCAACCTGATACGAAGAAGCAACTTGCTGCTTTAGAACAACAGCACCAAACAGCTCTCAAAGAAAAAAAACGGGTAGAGAATTTGGTAAAAGCAGAAGCCGTCAATCAAAAGCAACTCGATGATGTCAATGCTCAGATTGCCATGCTGGAAAAGCAAATTATTGCTTTAAAATCTACCTTGGCAAGCACCCTGGCAAGTATGCAAAACGAAGAAGAATCGGTACGTATACAAATTGCGCAGGTTGAAGATCAACTTAAAAAATGTTCGGTGACGAGTCCTGTTGACGGAACGGTATTGGTAAAATATGCACAACAAGGTGAAATTACTACTATCGGTAAGCCTCTTTTTAAAATTGCTGATACACGAAAGATGATCCTACGGGTTTATGTTACTGCCTCCCAACTTTTGTCTGTAAAAACCGGGCAAAAGGTAAAAGTGCTTGCAGATTCGGGGAGTGATGATTACAAAACATACGAAGGTGTCATCACCTGGATCTCCTCAAAATCAGAATTTACACCCAAAACAATACAGACACGGGATGAACGTGCCAATTTGGTATATGCAGTCAAAGTGCTGGTGCAAAACGACGGATTCCTGAAAATAGGTATGTATGGTCAGTTGTCATTCAATCAGTAAGTCATACGGCAAAGTTGAGGCATTGAAAAATGTTTCGTTTGAAGTCGGGAAGGGGGAGATCTTTGGCATCATCGGTCCCGACGGAGCTGGCAAAACCACACTTTTTCGCATCCTCACGACACTGATGCTGGCTGATGAAGGAACTGCTACAGTAAATGGTTATGATGTAGTTAAAAAATACAGACTCATCAGAAACATCATTGGCTATATGCCTGGAAAATTCTCTCTGTATCAGGATTTAACGGTTGAAGAAAATATCAATTTCTTTGCAACAGTTTTTAATACCTCTCTCGAAGAAAATTATGAGTTGGTAAAAGATATTTACAGTCATATTGAACCATTCAAAAAGCGCCGTGCAGGCAAACTTTCGGGAGGTATGAAGCAAAAATTAGCCTTGAGTTGTGCGTTAATACATAAACCGGTTGTTTTGTTTTTAGACGAGCCGACTACCGGTGTTGACCCCATATCCAGAAAAGAATTTTGGGGGATGTTGAGAAAACTGAAGGAACAGGGAATCACCATGCTTGTTTCAACGCCTTATATGGATGAAGCAGCGTTATGTGACCGGATTGCATTGATTCAACAAGGAAAATTCCTGACCATCGACACACCCGAAAATATCGTCAAACAGTATCCCCATGTTTTGTGGTCGGTGATGGGTAAAGATAGGTCTGCACTGCTGAAAGATTTGAGAAAGCATCCTCAGATAAAAAGTGCGTATGCTTTTGGAGATTGTCATCATGTAACAATTGCTGATAATCAGTTTACGCCTGCAGCTTTAGAAAAGTATTTATCAGAAATAAATCACGAAAAGCTTGTCATTCAAGTGATTGAGCCTGGAGTGGAGGCTTGTTTTATGGACTTATCTTAAGCCATGTCAAAAGAAAAAATCATTATAGCAGAGCATCTGACGAAGCAATTCGGGCATTTCACTGCCGTGGACGACATCTCTTTTGAGGTGGAGAAAGGAGAAATTTTCGGTTTTCTCGGTGCCAATGGTGCCGGTAAAACCACTGCCATGCGCATCTTGTGTGGTTTGAGTAAACCGACCTCGGGAAAAGCCTTGGTTGCGGGATATGATGTGACCACAAAGCCCGAATTCGTGAAAAAGAATATCGGCTATATGAGTCAGAAATTTGCTTTGTATGAGGATTTGCAGGTATGGGAGAATATTCGCTTATATGCTGGTATTTATGGTATGAAACACAAAGATATTGCTGCAAAGTCGGATGAATTATTGTTGAAGTTAGGTTTAGCGAATGAAAGAAATTCCCTGGTTCAGGCTTTACCGCTTGGTTGGAAACAGAAACTGGCATTTTCTGTGGCCATCTTTCATGAACCGGCTATTGTTTTTTTAGATGAACCTACCGGAGGAGTAGACCCCGTTACACGTCGGACTTTCTGGGAAATGATATATGAAGCTGCCGACCGTGGTATAACGGTTTTTGTCACCACACATTATATGGATGAAGCGTAATATTGTAACCGGGTCTCCATCTTGGTATATGGTCGTATTGAAGCACTTGACACCCCTGAAAATTTGAAAAGAAATTATCAGGCGAAAAATATGCAGGAGGTTTTTTATCATTTAGCGGGAAAATCAA
>JAUSNQ010000113.1 GCA_030655595.1 Paludibacter sp. | reverse complement strand
AAACACAGAAAGACTCCGGAAAGATTTGCAATCCTCGAAAAAATATACACTTTAGAAGGTCATTTCGATGCTGAAACTTTGTTTGGATGCATGCAAAACGACTACAGGGTAAGTCTGGCGACTGTATACAACACTTTAGATTTGCTCTTAGAAGCCGGTTTGGTTATTAAACATCAATTCGACGGCTTATCAGCTCAATACGAGAAAGCTATCGGCTCAAACATCCACAACCATTCGGTTTGCATCGTATGTGGAAAAATCAAAGAATTTACAGATAAAAAAATACGAAAAGCAATTCAATCAAAGGAATTTGCAAATTTCAACAGCACACATTACTCCCTTTATGTTTATGGAGTTTGTAAAAAATGCAGTAAAAAATAAATAATATTATATAGATGAAAGTAGATGTATTATTAGGTCTCCAATGGGGCGACGAAGGTAAAGGAAAAGTAGTTGATGTGCTAACACCGGGTTATGATCTGGTAACCCGATTTCAAGGGGGACCCAATGCAGGTCACACACTGGAATTTGAAGGTCATAAATTTGTGCTGCGTTCAATTCCATCCGGAATTTTTCAGGGTGATAAAATCAATGTTATTGGAAATGGTGTGGTGCTCGACCCTGCGCTTTTCAAAGCCGAAGTGGAGGCATTGGAAATTTCCGGACATCCATTAACCGACAGATTGAAAATCTCCAAAAAAGCGCATTTGATACTTCCTACTCACCGCTTGCTCGATCAGGCTTATGAATCTGCCAAGGGAGTCGGAAAAATTGGTACGACAGGAAAAGGTATCGGTCCTACATACACCGATAAGATTAGTCGCAATGGAGTGAGAGTTGGAGATATTCTGGATAATTTTGAAGCAAAGTACGATGCTGCCATTGCCCGTCACAAAGAATTATTAGCTCAATATGATTTCGAATACGATTTGCCTGCACTTGAAAAAGAATGGTTTGAAGGCATTGCGTGCATCAAAGAATTCGAATTAATCGACAGCGAACATGTTATCAACGGAGCCATCAAATCCGGAAAAAAAGTTTTAGCTGAAGGTGCTCAGGGAACCATGCTCGATATTGATTTTGGTTCGTATCCTTTTGTAACCTCCTCAAACACGATTTGTGCAGGTGCATGTACCGGTCTGGGAGTTGCCCCCCGCAACATCGGTGAAGTTTTCGGCATTTTCAAAGCCTATTGCACCCGGGTGGGTAGCGGACCGTTTCCTACGGAGTTAATGGACGAAACCGGTGACTTGATGCGCAAAAACGGCAATGAATTCGGTTCGGTAACCGGTCGCCCCCGTCGTTGTGGCTGGGTGGATTTGGTTGCATTAAAATATGCAGTGATGATTAATGGTGTAACCCAACTCATCATGATGAAAAGCGATGTGATGGATGCATTTGAGACCATCAAAGCCTGTGTTGCATATCAAATAAATGGACAAGAAACCGAGCAATTTCCCTATTCAATAGAAGGTGAAGTTGAACCGGTTTATGTTGAATTACCGGGTTGGCAGACTGATATGTCCAAAATGCATTCGGAAGATGAATTCCCGGAAGAATTTAATGCTTATCTCAGCTTTTTGGAAGAAGAACTCGAAGTGCCGATTAAAATCGTTTCAGTCGGCCCTGACAGGGAACAAACCATTTTGAGATAAAATTGCTTTGGATTATGCATGTGTTGAAATTTAAAAACGGTGATATTTTCCCCAACTTCGGACTCGGAACCTGGAAGTCAAAACCACATGAGGTGTACGATTCAGTTTACGAGGCCATCCGTGTGGGTTATCGCCACATCGACTGTGCATATCTTTACTTGAATGAAAAGGAAGTCGGTCAGGCTTTGCACGACGCATTTGCAGATGGATTGGTAAAGAGAGAAGCCATGTTCATCACCTCCAAACTCTGGAACAGCAGTCATCATCCCGATGATGTTGAACCTGCTATTCGTAAAACTTTATCGGATTTGCAGCTGGATTATCTGGATTTGTACCTCATTCATTGGCCAATTGTTTTTAAATCAGGAGTGGACTTGCCTAATAGCGCAGCTGATTTGATACCATTGCAAGAATTGCCCCTGGAAACAACCTGGACTGCGATGCAGGACTTGAAACAGCAAGAATTGGTTAAACATTTGGGAGTCTCCAATTTCAGCATCTCCAAAATTCAGAACTTAATCGATCAGACGGGCGTTGTTCCGGAGGTTAATCAGATCGAAATACATCCCTATTTCCAGCAAAACGACATGCTGCATTTTTGCCGTGCAAAAGATATATTGCTTACCGGATATTATCCCTTGGGCAGTCCGACGATTATCAAAGGAGCGCACAATCTGCTGACCAATCCCATAATAACGCAGATTGCAAAAAAACATGGAGCAACTCCCGCACAAATACTACTTGCCTGGGGAATGCATCGCAATTACATGGTCATACCCAAATCTGTCAAACCACACCGCTTACTCGAAAATATCGGAGCGTTGAATGTTGGTTTGGATGCTGTGGATATGGAACAAATTGCCGGTCTGGATTGCGGTATGAGAATATCAACTGCGTCTTACAGTGTTTTTCCGGGAGGGCATTACACCGTTGAAAATATCTTTGAATAGTTCACCCACTACCTAATCCCTATTTGCCAACTATCTAATTCCGGATCTCCTACTACCTTCTACCTGGTTGCCGATTTCCCCGATTGCTGAAGCTTCCTGCATGCGGTTTTGCGTGTTTTGAAGAACCACTTTGCTTATCGTAAAAGTTCCCTGAGGGACCACGATGATCTTTCGACTTCGGATTATCTTTGACAACAGCTTTTGGTTTTTGGGCAGGTTTGACCTGTGAAACCTTTGATTTTGGTGCTGAGGTTGAATCAGCAATTGATTGAATAATTTGATTCATTTCTTCCGGTTGTAATTGTCGCCACTCACCTATTGGTAAGCCTTTCAAAGTGATATTCATAATGCGGACACGCTCAAGTTTCATCACTTCGTAATCAAAAAACTCACACATGCGTCGAATTTGGCGGTTTAAGCCCTGTATCAATACAATCCGAAAGGAAAAAACTGACTCCTTTTCAACCTTACATTTCTTGGTCATTTCACCTAAAATAGGAACGCCTGCACCCATCTTTTGAATAAACTCATCGGTAATCGGCTTGTTGACTGTAACGAGATACTCTTTTTCGTGTCTATTACCTGCCCGCAAAATTTTATTGACGATATCTCCATTATTGGTCATGAAGATTAAACCTTGCGACTCTTTATCCAATCGGCCAACTGGAAAAATCCGTTCGTGATAACCGATATAGTCAATAATTGAATCTTTCACGCCCACTTCAGTCGTACTGATAATGCCCACAGGTTTGTTGAATGCCAGAAAAACAAAATCATTTCCGGCTTTGCGTTCAACTAAATTGCCATTCAACAAGACTTTATCATGTACCGAAACCATAGCTCCGATACTTGCCCTACGACCATTTACAAAGACATTTCCACGCTCGATGTATTTATCAGCTTCACGACGGGAGCATACGCCACTATCGCTTATCAATTTATTTAATCGGATTTTTTCGGACACTTGGTTGAACGATTATTTTAATTTCAAAAGTTTTGCAATTTTATTTTTAAAATCGGTATTTTCCATAAAACCCGTAAACTCCTCAGCACCGGGTCCATACGAAAATATTGGCACAGGAACACCTGTATGACTTTTGGTAGAAAAGGATGCTTTCACCTCCCTTTTAGCGATGTTACCATTTGGAAGCGTCAACCCGCCGGTTTCGTGATCTGAAGTAATAATAACCAGCGTGTTGCCATCTTTTTCGGCATAATCAAGTACTTTCCCGATGGTTTTATCAAAATCCAGCATTTCATTGATAATCATATCGATATCGTTTGCATGACCACCCCAGTCGATTTGTGATCCTTCGACCATTAAAAAGAAACCTTTCTTGTTGTTTTCTAATATATTGATTGCCGTCATGGTTGCATCCGGTAGCATATCACCTCTTTCAGGCATTTTGGGAGGATGTTTTGTGTAAATCAATCCCGCAAGTTTACCGGATTTCACGCTTTTAACTTCGTCCATATTCAATGCGATTTGATAACCATTTGCTTTGAGTTCATCAATCAGATTTCGCCCATCTTTGCGATTATCAAAATGCTTTCTGCCACCGCCAATAAAAACATCAATATCTGTTTTCAAAAAATCCGCTGCCACCTCTTCATACATACTTCTATGAATCTGGTGAGCAATAAAAGTGGCAGGTGTAACATAAGTTATGTCACAAGAAACTACAATGCCGGTTGCTAATCCGTTTCTATCAGCTTGTTGTAATATCGATTCTACTGGTATTGAGTCTGGGTTCATACCAATCATTCCATACTTGGTTTTTACCCCGGTAGCCAGAGCAGTTCCGCCTGCACCAGAGTCTGTCGTGAATCTGTCAGAACAGTATGTCTTTGAAAAACCGATGTGTTTACATCTTGCTAACTCAAGATTATTATTGTTAGTGACCATCGCAGCATAAATATGCCCCATCCCCATACCATCACCAATTAAAAAAATAACATTTTTGGGATTTTCCCCTGCTACTACCAATTGAGCAAACAGAAAAACAATAAACAATAAAGAACTTATTCTTTTCATACCTATCATCATAAATTTATATTAATCATTTTTTTTAAAGCTATTATTTAACCAAGTGCTTTCGATAAGCCTTTTAATTCTGTTTTGATTCCCTTTAAACGCTCAATCAATTCTAGTTGTTTGGTGACATGATCTTTTTTTTGACTGAGCTTTTGTCTTGCACCCTCCAAAGTCAGGTTTTGTTCGTTGACCAAATAAATGATTTGCTTAATTAAAGCAATATCTTCAAGGGTATAAAAACGGGTTCCTTTGGGATTGCGACGAGGTTTTAACTGCTTAAATTCCTTTTCCCAGAAACGAAGATTTGAAGCATTAATTCCCAACATTTGGGACACTTCGGCGATTGAATAATAAAGCTTTTCCATAACAGAAATATTATTTTATGATTTTTATCCGCTGACCCGGTTGTATCATCGACCCTTTAATATTATTCCATTGTCTGATTCTTGTCACCGACACGCCATATCGAGCAGCAATACCACTTAAAGTTTGACCTTTTGTTACCTTATGATAAATAACCTTGCTGGAACCAGATGACGCTGTAACAGTGACTTCAGCCCTCCTGTTACTAATCAGAGAATCGGCTTTATAAGCAACAATTTCATCAAGCATGTCAATAAATTTTCCTGTCATTTTCACAGGAAGTACTACAGCATAAGGTTTTATATCGCCTGGAATAATTTCTCTCCTGTATTGAGGATTCATTATTTTAATTTGCTCCTTAGGCATATTCAAGACCGCTGCAATTTGCTCAAAATGAACACGCTGATTAATCATGACAGTATCTATTGCTTTTGGAAAATCGATGGTGGCTTTACATATATTGTGTGCATTTCCATAATACATCGCATAATTGGCTGCAATAAAAATGGGCACATATCCCCTTGTCTCAGCAGGTAAAAAAGGATAAATTGCCCAATAATCCCGTTTCCCTCCAGCGCGTCGAATTGCTTTATTTACATTTCCCGGTCCGCAATTGTAAGCCGCAATAACCAAATGCCAATCACCATAAATGTCATATAAATCTTTCAGATAGCGAACCGCCGCATGGGTTGATTTATAAGGATCCATGCGTTCGTCAACCAAACTGTTTATTTCCAAACCATACATCTTACCGGTTGCAGCCATAAACTGCCAAAGACCCGCTGCTCCAACCCTCGAAATTGCCACAGGATTCAGAGCAGATTCAATAACGGGCAAGTATTTTAATTCCAGCGGCAATTTGTTTTTATCAAGTACTTGCTCAAATAACCTGAAATAATAATCCCCAAGTCCGAGCAAATAACTCACTTGAGTTCTTCTTCTTACCGTATATAAATCAATGAAAGATCGAACATGATTATTAAACGGCATTTCCATTACGCATGGCATGAGTCGCAAACGCAATCTGATTACCGAGTCGGGAACTTGATGATTGAAGTGTGCTGAGTCGCAATTGGGCTTTTTTGCATGTTTTACAAACCAATTCGACAAGACATGATCAAGAATATAGGTGAATTCATCCGGAACTTTGATTGTATCTTCTTGAGCAACAATTTCTTTTTCAAAAATTTTTATATCTGATTGGGCATATACAAAACTTACCTGAACTAAGAGAGCAATAAATATAATTATTTTTAGAAACATGCTTTTAATTAAAATTTTATACTGCCACTTAAACCATACGAAAATGATTTTGACAGTTGATTGGTTGTAAATCTATCGTTTATAATGGTTGGGCGTAATTTTAGTGATAAATCAGGACTTATATCGAAATCATACAGATGCGCATCGACAAATGCATCAATCAGTGTCAGACCATAATATGCAATTGATATAATAACACTCAAGTCTCTGTAATAACGAGCCTGATCCATCCCTGTTTTCAATAGTCCCTTAAATGCAGCCTCTCCGCCATAACTCTCTATTGTATAACCAGGAGGTATGATTTCAATAAAGCTATTTGTTTGATCATCGCCATCGGTTATATCTAAATATGCATTTTTATAGGACACAAAACGACTCGAATTCCATCCAATTGCATAAAAACATCCTAATAAACCACCATATACAATGGGCAGTTTCCAATACTTTCTATTTACAATCTGTCCATAACCCGGAATAACAGCCCCAAGCCATATCGTGTGAACTGGATCCGGCTTAAACGTATCTTCTTTCTCTATCTGTTTGATCATCTGCTGTGGAACAAGCGTACTGTTTGTATCAGTAAAAAAAAGCAAAGGAACGCTATCCGACACATTGGCTTCGGGATGCTCCTGAGCAAACACAAAGATAAAAGAAGTGGCAAATAGCGCAATCAGCCATATTTTCAGATTATCCCACACAATAACATCGGTCTTTTAAAATTTATTTCCTGTCAATTTTGTCGAACAATTCCATCAGACGAGACAAATCGTCATCATCAGTAAAAGGAATTGAAATTTTCCCTTTTCCGTTATTATCTGAGGCTAATTGTACTTTTACACCAAAGAGTCGTCCTAAACGAGACTTCAACTCTTTGTATTCCATTAATTTTATTGCTGATTCTCTTGCAGCGCTTTTCTCAAATCTTCCAAGCTCGAGAAACTGTCGAACCAGTTCCTCCACTTTCCTGACAGAATATCCGTGTTTGATAATCAATTCATACAAATGAAGTTGAGCAACCGGATTGGATAAACCCAACATAGCACGGGCATGACCCATGTCAATTTTTTTATCCTTGATGCCCATTTGAATTTCTGCAGGCAGTTTTAACAACCGAAGATAATTGGCGATGGTGGTACGTTTTTTCCCGACGCGCTCACTCAATTTTTCTTGCGTGAGTTTATATTCTTCCATCAGGCGATAAAAAGACAATGCAATTTCAATGGCATTCAAATCTTCCCGTTGAATATTCTCAATCAGAGCCATTTCCATCACCTGCTCATCGGCAGCTGTACGGATATATGCCGGAATAGATTTTAAACCGATACTTTTCGATGCGCGGTATCTGCGTTCACCAGCAATTATCAAATAAGTTCCATCGCTATTTTTCCTCAGGGTGATGGGAGAAATAACACCCATTTCGCGGATAGATGCACCCAATTCCTGCATTGCATCTTCATCAAAATGTGTTCTGGGCTGATTTGAGTTTGTGATGATTAATTCCAGCGCAATATCATTGATTGACGAAGAACCGGAGGCATTGATGTTGTCAGTGTCAATGAGCGCACCCAAACCTTTGCCTAATCCCGTTATTTTTGCCATAAAATTTTATAATTTGAAACCATCTGAATCAGATGATATTTTTTTGAATCAACTCCTTAGCAAGCTCCATGTAATTACTACATCCTTTTGAGTCTGCATCGTATAATAAAACAGGCTTACCATGACTCGGGGCTTCACTTAAACGCACATTACGGCTGATAACGGTTTCGAAAACCATCCCTTCAAAATGCTTTTTTACTTCAGCCAAAACCTGGTTTGCTAAACGCAACCGATTATCATACATGGTCAGCAGAAATCCTTCAATCTCCAGCCCCATGTTTAATTTGCTTTTGATAATCTTGATGGTATTCAAGAGTTTACTAATCCCCTCTAAAGCAAAGTACTCGCATTGTACCGGAATAATCACCGAATCGGATGCAGTTAGTGCGTTGACAGTAATTAAGCCCAACGAAGGAGAACAATCTATCAAAATATAATCATAAACCGTTTTCAGGGGAGTTAATAGTTTTTCCATCACACGCTCCCGATTTTCCATGCTCAGCATTTCAATTTCAGCACCAACTAAATCGATGTGTGAAGGTAGAATGTCCAGATTTTTCACCTCTGTATCGTGTATTGCCTGCTGAGATGGAACATCATCAATCAAACATTCGTAAATTGTATATGATAAAGTACGGATGTCAACGCCTAAACCTGAAGAAGCATTTGCTTGCGGATCAGCATCAACAATCAGCACCTTTTGCCCTAAGGTCGCCAAAGAAGCTGCAAGATTAATGGCAGTAGTTGTTTTCCCAACCCCTCCTTTTTGATTCGCCAACGATATAATTTTGCCCATATATTTCAGTAAGTGACTTTTTAATCAACCGGGTTTATTTTTTTTCCGACGGACAAAGATAAGAAAAATAAAAGCGAAGAACAACAATGAAACTTATCCACGTTGTTCTTCCTTAATAATTTTAGTCTTGTTAGGACTATTTATTTTTTATTGCATAAAAAAATAAATTCGATTCAAAAATCGTCATCTAAAATAGTTTCCAGGCAAGAGAAATTACAAAAGTACTGGTTGGTACTTGAATCGTTGATAAATCTGCAGCCGAATTAAACCTACCGGCTATATCTTGTACCAAATTCACTCTTGCATCCAATGCAAACATCAAAACGTCAATGCCTGCACCTACTTCTAAATCAACCTGTGATTTTTTAAATTCTTCAAACAAACCGGCAGCAGTTACTTCTTCGCTTGTTATGTTTTGGTATTCCAGCGATGATCCTGCATCTAATATAAACTTCGGACCAGCAAAAACCCTCAGGTTGGCAATTTTCAAATCCAACAACTTATATCCGAGAAAAATCGGAATCTCTACATTGCTGATGTTCATGTAGGTATTCACATCAGTTGCTGTATTATTGATCATTACATCCATCATATCATACTCTTTCTTCTGAACAGAATACAACAATTCAGGCTGAATATAGAACTTTTTGATGAACACCCGGGCAAAAAGTCCAGCCTGGAAGTTGTTCCACATTTCACCTTTTACGTTTTCCAAATTGTATGTTCCATCAGATACAGAACTCAAATTACTCAATGACAAGGATGAATTATATCCGGCTTTGACTCCAAAATTAAACTGAGCATAGGTAATCGCGACACAAAACAGAAATACTGTTGAAAAAATGATTCGTTTCATACTGGTTTTGTTTTAAAATTATTGAACTTGTTAAAATAACACTTTTTGATAAAAATTGTTTGACGTTCACAAATAACGCTCCAAAATTATAAAAAAAGGTGATAAGTCAATACCACCTAATTAAATTTTTTATCTTTGCAGTGATTTAGAGCCTGCAAAAAGCAAACCAAACGCATAAAATAAGTAAAATATGAAACGGGCAATTTTTCCTGGTACTTTCGATCCGTTTACCATTGGGCATTACAGCATTGTGGAAAGGGGTTTGGCTATGTTTGATGAAATTATCATCGGTATAGGCATCAATCAATCAAAAAAAACACTTTTTTCAGCAGAAAAAAGAATCGATATCATTCAGCAGGCTTTTGCAAATGAACCAAGGGTGAAATGTTTGGTTTACAATAGTTTGACCATAGATTTTGCTCAATCTGTAGATGCACATTTTATTTTAAGAGGTTTGAGGACAGTGGCTGATTTTGAATATGAACGGACGATTGGTGATACCAACAGAATCATTTCAGGTGTTGAAACAGTCATTTTATTTACTGAATCGGCTTACTCCCACATTTCATCAACTGTTGCAAGAGATTTAATATCATTTGGAAAAGACATCTCGGCTTTCCTCCCACCCAATGTAAAAATTTAGAAACAAAATTATTCGTTATAACATTTGACAATCACATTATATGTTGAAAAAATATCTGATTCTCCCAATCTTCTTATTAATTTGCTATCCGATTACCGGATTTTCCCAAAACTCAACCAAAACTTTTCACATCAGCAAAAGCTTGAGTATTATCAATTCAGTTTTAAGAGAGCTTGATATGTATTATGTTGACAGTCTGAAACATGAAATGATGGTCACTTCTGCTATCGATTATATGTTGCAAAACTTAGATCCTTACACCGTGTATATTCCAGAAGACAAATCGGAAGATATCACCTTCATGACAACGGGGGAATACGGCGGTATAGGTGCCATGATTACAAAGACTGCAAATGGCATCAGCATCTCTGAACCTTATGAAGGGATGCCTGCACAAAAACATGGGTTGAAAGCCGGAGACATCATCCTTGAGATCGATGATGTTAAAACTACAGAAATGTCTGTTTCTCATGCAAGTTCAAAATTAAAAGGAACTCCAAACACCGAAATCAAACTCAAAATTAAACGATACGGAGTTAAGAAACCCATCGAAAAGAAATTCCTGCGAGAAAAAATCCAGATACACCCGATTTCGTTCTCCAAAATTGCCGCCCCAAAAACGGGCTATATCCTGCTGAATGATTTTACAGATCAGGCATCATTGGAAGTTAAAAGCACCATTCAGGATATGATTAATCAAAGTCAAATTGAATCACTCATCCTGGATTTGAGAAATAATGGCGGTGGATTGATTGATGAAGCGGTTAAAATCATGGGGTATTTTGTACCCAAAGGAACAGAAATCGTTAGCACAAAAGGTAAGAGTGCTCAGGTTGCTAACACATACAAGACAACACTCGAACCCATTTTTCCAGATATGAAAATCGTGGTACTTGTCAACAGCGCCTCTGCATCTGCATCTGAAATCTTAGCTGGAGCGATACAAGATCTCGATCGGGGTGTCGTAATTGGAGAAAGAACCTTCGGAAAAGGATTGGTTCAGAATATTCGGCCGGTTAGCTATGGCGGGCATGTGAAAGTAACAACAGCCAAATATTATATTCCGAGTGGTAGATGCATCCAGGCAATCGATTATGCACAACGCAATGAGGATGGTAGTTTGAAAAGGGTGCCCGACAGTCTGACAACTGAGTTTAAAACAAAAAAAGGAAGAATCGTCAGAGATGGCGGTGGTATCATTCCTGATTCAGTCACCCAAGATGATCGTCAACTCAATATTGCTTATTACATCTATGCCCAAAATTTATATTTTGATTATGCCACACAGTATGCTTCACGCAATGCTACAATAGCGAAACCTTTGGATTTCAATTTAACTGATGTGGATTTCGAGGATTTCAAAAAGTTTTTGAATGAAAAATCATTTACTTACACCCCTCAAACAAAAAAATACTTTGATGATTTATATGAATTCGCAAAATTAGAGGGTTTGAATATCGAAGCAAAAGCTGAATTTGAAGCTTTGAAATCGAAATTAATTCCCGACATAGACATTAAACTCAACAAACACAAGGATGAAATACTGGATTTCTTAAGTACCGAAATCATCAAAAGGTATTACTATCAAAAGGGAGTAATTGAATACTCATTGGCACGCGACAACGAATTTAAAACTGCAATACAAGTGATTAATAACCCTGAATTGTATCAGACCTTTTTAGTGCGAGGATTAAAGTAAAGTGAAAATACTCAGATTAGTTGTCAGATATGGTAAACACATCCTGACTGCCCGAAACACGGGTGGCTTTGGTGTACATTCTCCTTATATTTTCAATTTTATTCAAGGTGTTTTGAAGGAAAAACACCCATTTTACATTTTCAACAGGATTGAGCAAATCAGGGAAAAACTGTGCCATGAGAACAGAATAATCGAAACAGTTGATTTTGGAACCGGAAAGAGTGGTGTTCGGATAATTGCTGATATTGCTTCAAAAGCTTCCAAACAACCGAAAATAGCCCAGTTGCTGTTCAGGATTATTCAATATTATCGTTTCAAGGATGTTTTGGAGTTAGGAACATCGCTTGGTATCAGCACGATGTACATGGCTTCTGCAACTAAAAACGGACACTGCATCACCTTAGAAGGCTGCCCTGAAACGGCCTCAATTGCCAGAGGAAACTTCAACGAACTGGGAGCGACTAATATTGAACTAATTACTTGCAACATCAACGAAATATTAGAAGATATTTTGAAAAAACACGGAAAACAA
The DNA here is from genome assembly GCA_030655595.1 of Paludibacter sp. The sequence goes on along the minus strand of JAUSNQ010000113.1, from coordinate 1,602 downwards.
GATTTTATTTTCATAGATGCCAACCACAGGTACGAAGCCCTGATCGAATATTTTAATACTTGCGTTAACTATCTGAAAGATAATTCCATTATAGTGATTGATGATATTTACTGGTCGAAAGGAATGGAAAAAGCATGGACAGAAATTAAAGAACATCCGCAAATTGGTGCGACCATTGACATCTTCCACCTGGGGATCATTTTCTTTAATACTGAATTAAAGAAAAAACATTACAAAATTCGGTATTAAGTTTTCAAATATTATAAACTATAAAGAATTATGAAAATTTATACAAAAACAGGCGATAACGGTCAAACAGGCTTGATTGGAGGCCAACGCGTTTGGAAAAATAACATCAGGTTAGAAGCTTATGGAACCATCGATGAGTTGAATGCGTTTATCGGAGTGCTGACGACAGCATCATTGCCTGAATCCGTTTTAACTTTTTTGCAACTTATTCAGAACAAGCTATTTGTTGTGGGTTCACACCTGGCAACTGATCAAACACAGATTGAACTCAAGGCCGCCTCAATCATCCGGGAACAAGATATTCTGGATTTAGAACTTGAAATTGACCGGATGGATGTTTCGCTGCCTCAACTCGACAACTTTGTACTGCCCGGAGGCTCGGTCGGAGGAGCAACAAGTCATGTTTGCAGGACAATTACAAGAAGGGCTGAGAGAAGAATTCTGGATTTATTGCAATCGGACATTGATATTGATGCACTAATTCTGAAGTATGTTAACAGATTATCAGATTATTTCTTCACATTATCAAGATATCTGACTATCATTGAGGGTCATAAAGAATTTTTTTGGAAAAAGCAGTTATAATCATTTTTTTTTCTATTTTTGCACGAAATTAAAAAAACTGTTTCTTTAAAGATTTAATAAAACCCGTAGACTATGTATTGGACATTAGAATTGGCTTCAAAAATTGAAGATGCACCATGGCCTGCAACGAAAGATGAATTAATTGATTATGCGATGCGTTCAGGAGCGCCTTTGGAAGTCATTGAAAACTTACAGGAAATCGAAGATGAAGGCGAAATTTACGAATGCATAGAAGACATTTGGCCTGATTACCCCAGCAAAGAAGACTTTTTCTTCAATGAAGAAGAATACTGATTGAGTCTCAATACCTTTTTCTCAGAGCATACGACAACAAGTTTTTATTGCAAAAACAATTTTCCTGATATTTTTCAGTTAAAATATCTACACCGCAGTTTGTACAGCAAAAAGCGGATGTAAGGAGAAGGAATGAAAAATATACGCATGAAAAGAATTGTTTTTAGTTTTCTTTTGGTATTCACCTTTTTGAGCTACCTCCACGCGCAGTTCGATGCACAATTAAGTCAATACATGTTGCATGCCACAGGTTTTAATCCTGCAGCTGTAGGGGAGACAGGCATGTTGGATGTCACCGGACAACATCGACTTCATTGGATTGGCATGCCTAATGGGGGTTCTACGACTGTGTTTAATATTAATGCACCCATCAAGATTGCAGGCAAACAACATGGTCTTGGACTGAACTTCACCAACGACAAGGTTGGATTATTCATCAATCAGGGAGTGCACTTGCAGTATGCTTATCAATTT
>JAUSNQ010000112.1 GCA_030655595.1 Paludibacter sp. | reverse complement strand
GCACCATACTCAGCATCATACTTGGATGGAATTCCAAAATTTCAGTACCGTCATTTACCCTGCCTGCGGAATTTAGTTTGTATTACCTGCTTGGCATTGTTTTTTTGTCGCCTTTCGTCATGTGGTTTGGGTTTGAACTTTACAGAAGAAGAGGCCTTAATCTGATTTGATTTAACTTTCTGTTGTACAACTGACTTATATTGATCGGGATGATATTCGTAATGCAATTGGTATTGCTTGTAATTCCCTTTCAGTATTGTGCTATCTTCCAGTACAAAATCAAACTCAAATTTGGTAGTATCCTGTACATACGAAACCTCCATGGATCCATCCACGATAAACATTCTGATTGATTTTGCTGTATTCTCCTCCTTATAATAGATCCAGGCCCCTAAATCATAAGATTTACCCTCGAACTCATACACTTCACCCGGGGCAATGGTAAAAGCATCTGCGGTGTTGGAAATCTGATAAACACCTGCAGGGAAAAGCGTATCGGCAGGAGCTACAAACACATCCTCTAAATATAAATACTGACCTTGTCCAAGCAAATAACCTTCAGTATCTACATCTAAACCTTCAGTAAAAGCAGCTAAGCTTAACACGTTATTATTAATGCTATAATCAGCATAGTAATTTCCCCAAAAATGCGCATATCCCCAGGTGTACTGTGGATTTTTTTCGTACGTGTATTCCGCCGGCGGTACAACGCCAATATACTCCAGATTCAATTGCTCGTAATTACCTTTCAATTCGGATGAATCGTTCAAAATAAAATTGAAATCGAAGCGGGTGACATCTCCACTTCGGGTTACAGTCATGGAGCCTTTATCAATAAACTTTCTGATTGAATACTTCTCATTTTCTTCAATAAAGTAAACGCGGGCACCAATATCATATTTTACATTATCTTCGGTATACTGCTCCCCGGGAGCAATGGTAAACGCATCTCCACTGTTTGAAATGTGATAGGTGCCAGTCGGAAATAGCGTATCTGATGGAGCAACAAAAATATCTTCCATATATAAATACAGACCAGTTCCAATTAATTCTCCGTCGTCGTTTGCAGTCAAGGTAGTTGTGAAAGCAGATAAACTTAAAACATTATTATCAATGTCGTAATCAGCATAATAAGCCCCCCAAAACCGAGCATAGCCCCAGGTGTATTGTGGGTTTTTCTCATATTCATAAATAAACTCTTCCTTTTTCTCGCAAGAAGAAACTAAGAAGAACACGAGAATTAGGGGCAAAAACAAGTTTTTCATAATTTGATTTTAAAATTATTTTTTATCAATATATTTCACCGGGTACCATGCTGCCAAAAAACCGATTGCCAGTACAGTTACAAAAACTAAAAATATGTCGGAAAATTGTGTGAAAGACGGATAATTTTCGACGATAAAACCAGTACCGAGTTTGACAAACCCGACATGCTCCTGAAGCAGTGAAATCAAAGATCCAACCAGTACACCTATTGTAGTCCCCACGAGCGAAATCATCCAGCCCTCAAGCAAGAAAATCTGTTTAATCATACCACTGTCCGCACCCAAATTTCTCAATGTTTGGATATCCTCTTTCTTATCAATAATCAACATGGACAATGAGCCGATGATATTAAAACTTGCGATTAAGAGGATGAAACTCAAGATGAGAAACGTAATCCATTTCTCGATTTTCATGATTTTGAAATAGCTTTCCTGTTGTTCGTACCTGTTTTTCAATGAAAATTCATCTCCGAGTAATTTCCGAATTTCCTTTTGAGCAGCTTTTTTATCTACCGTCTGATTCAACTTTATTTCAACGGCAGACACTTCCTGGTCGCCATACTCAAACAACTCACGGGCTAGGTTCAGCGACACCAACACATATTGATTATCATATTCGCTTTGCTGTACCGAAAAAATACCCGAAATAAAGGTGGCCGATTGATTAAAACTATTTTCGGGGCGCAACAAGTTGATTCTGGAAGTTCTTTTCGGAGCATAAATAAATAGTGGATCGATAAAATAAGCGCCAAGCCCTAGGGTAGATGCAACACCCGCTCCCGGAACCGCCCGTTCAAAAGCACCGTCGTGCAAAATAAACTCACCATCGAACATGATGCTATCGATGCGCGTCATGGCTTTAAAATCATCCGAGACACCTTTAATCATTGCCGGCATCTGTTTTTCCTTGAACTTCAGCAAGGCATTTTCCTCAATCACTTCTGTGAAAACAGCAACAGCAGGGTGATTTCTGATATTTTCAAATTCAGGCGTATCGATAGCAAAAAGTTTTCCTTCGTTCAACGTAATCTTTAAATCCGGATCGAAAGCCGAGAACAAATCCGAGAAAAGGAGTTCAAACCCGTTGAAAATGGAAAGCACGAAGACCAGAGCCATGGTCCCGACAGCAACCCCTATCGACGAAATTCCCGAAATGACATTGATGGCATTGTGGGATTTCTTCGAAAACAAATACCGGCGGGCGATTCTGAATGAGAACAACAACCTGCCAATCCGGGTTTTCATGTTGTTAGTGTTTTTCAAATTTCATCTTCTGTAATTGGAGATGGCGGATCACTTTTTAATAACGAATCAATATTTTCCAAATAATCGAGGGTGTCGTCCAAATGAAAAGCCAATTCAGGAACAATCCGAAGTTGATTCCGCACCCTTTTTCCCAAATCGAAACGAATCGCTTTCGTATCCAGTTTTACCTGATCGATCACAGCCTTTCCCTTTTCACTTGGAAAAACACTTAAACTGTTGTGTGTGATGCTTAAATCCGGACTCACCTTTACATTGGTTACGCTGATGATGATACCCTGCATCTTTTTGGCGTACAACATAAATATCTCGCCTAACTCCTTTTGGAGCATCCGGGCTATTTTTTCTTGTCTTTTTGTTTCCATAATTTTTAATTTAACTACCTACAACTTCCACTCAAAACCATCTTTGGTATCTTTGATCTCAAAGCCCAGAGCGGTTAATTCATTTCTGATTTTATCACTGGTTGGCCAGTCTTTATTCTTTTTAGCTTCTAAGCGGATATTGAGCAATAAATCGATGGCTTTTTGATAAGCATCCGTTCCTGATGCAGCATCGGAAACTGCTTTTAAGCCCAGCAAATCCTCTACATACAATTTGAAAATAGCTTGCAATTCATCCAAATCTGCCTCACAGATCGTTTCTTTACCGTCGTGGATCAGGTTGATCGATTTCAGACTATCAAACAAGGCAGATATCACCATAGGCGTATTCAAATCATCCGAAAGCGCATCTTCACACCTTTTTCTCAAACCTCCAACATCAACAGATGAACTACCCGATGCCGTGATTTTCTGTAAACGAGCATAACCCTCCATCAACCTTTCCAGTCCCTTTTCAGAAGCTTCCAGCGCTTCGCTGCTAAAATCAACCGTGCTTCTGTAATGTGCCTGCAGGATGAAAAAACGAATCGTCATCGGCCTGAATGCTTTGTTCAGCAAGGGGTGATTACCGCTAAAGAAATCATCTAACGTGATAAAATTCCCCAGCGACTTTCCCATTTTTTGTCCCTGAATGGTAATCATGTTGTTATGCATCCAGTATTTCACGGTATCCTTTCCAAGGGCAGCACACGATTGCGCAATTTCGCATTCATGGTGCGGGAACATCAAGTCCATGCCACCACCGTGAATATCAAACTGATCACCTAAATACTTGGTTCCCATAGCCGAACATTCCATGTGCCATCCGGGGAAACCTTCACTCCAGGGAGCTTTCCAGCGCATGATATGTTCCGGAGAAGCTTTTTTCCACAAAGCAAAATCGACACTCCGGCGTTTCTCGCTTTGTCCGTCGAGGTTGCGCGTTGTTTCCAACATATCCTCAATATTCCTTCCCGAAAGTTTTCCGTAATGATACTTTTCGTTGTATTTCACCACATCAAAATAAACCGAACCTTCACTTTCGTAAGCATAACCTGCATCCAGAATTTTCTGAGTAAATTCTATCTGCTCCATGATATGTCCGGATGCATGCGGTTCAATGCTTGGCGGCAAGACATTCAATGCTTCCATCGCCTTGTGGTAGCGGTTGGTGTAATACTGCACCACTTCCATCGGCTCCAGCTCATCCAACCTGGCTTTCTTGGCTATTTTATCTTCTCCCGAGTCTGCATCATTTTCCAAATGTCCCACATCGGTGATATTTCTTACATACCTGACTTTGTACCCCAAATGCATGAGATACCTGAACAGAATATCAAAAGTGATAGCAGGACGAGCATGTCCGAGATGACCGTCACCATAAACAGTCGGGCCACAAACATAAAGTCCCACATGAGGTTCATGAATGGGAATAAATTGCTCTTTCTTGCGGCTTAATGTGTTGTAAATGTATAACTTGTGTTCCATATATAATCAAAACAACGTTCCTGTTTCTCCTAACTTAATTTTCCCTAAATGTTTGTAAGCTAAATCTGTAGCCTCCCGACCGCGCGGCGTTCTTTTCATGAAACCCTCTTTAATCAGGAATGGTTCATAAACCTCTTCCAGTGTTCCAGGGTCTTCTCCCAAAGCCGTTGCAATAGTCGTTAACCCGACTGGACCGCCACTAAACTTATCAATAATGGTGTTCAAAATTTTATTATCAATTTCATCCAGACCAAATTTGTCAATATTCAGTGCTTCGAGTGCATAACACGCAATTTCCAAATCAATACTCCCAGTGCCCTTTACCTGTGCAAAATCACGCACCCGCCGTAACAAAGCATTCGCAATACGCGGTGTACCACGACTTCTGCTCCCAATTTCGAGGGCAGCACGATTATCAATCGGCACCTGCAGCAAACCGGCTGATCGTTTGATGATGTGGGTAATGACATCAATATCGTAATACTCAAAATGACAATTGATGCCAAATCGGGCTCTTAATGGAGCAGTCAGCAAACCACTGCGGGTTGTCGCGCCAATCAGTGTAAACGGATTCAACTCCAGCTGAATCGAACGTGCAGAAGGACCTTTATCAATCATGATATCAATCCGGTAATCCTCCATGGCCGAATACAAATACTCTTCAACAATCGGACTCAGGCGGTGAATTTCATCAATAAAAAGCACATCATTCGTTTCGAGACTTGTCAGCAATCCCGCTAAATCACCAGGTTTATCCAATACCGGACCAGAGGTTATTTTGAAACCAACATTCAATTCATTGGCAATGATGTTCGATAAGGTAGTCTTGCCCAACCCCGGAGGCCCATGCAACAAGACATGATCCAACGATTCAGTTCGCATGCGGGCAGCCTGAACGAAAATTTTCAGGTTTTCAACAATCTTGTTTTGTCCCCTGAAATCCTCAAACGACAAGGGTCGCAGGGAATTCTCAAATTCCTTTTCGTTGTTGCGATTATTTCTGATATCAAAATTTTCCTGCATGAATTTGATGGATGCTTGGTTCAGTTGATTTTACCGAATGCAAAAATACTAAATACACACGGTAATAGAAAATTTAAACTGGAGATATTCATAAAGGATTCAAAGTTGTATATTGGATATTGATATTATGCATGCTATGTAGGTGATAATTCTTAAAAACAAACAATGACAATTTCAATTTAACAGGAATACAGGCTGAAATCTATCATATTGTATAACATATCATATAAAATGATTTCTATTTGAAAGCTCTGAACAATATTAAATATCTTTATGGCGTAATAAATAGTTTATACAAATCATTTTGATTATTTTTGCATCGATTTTACATCATTTTGATATTTAAAAAACCACGATATAATAACATTTCAAATTACAAACGACAATGAAACAAAACAAAGTTGCATGGAAGTATCGCATTCCATTTTTACTATTAGCCATTGTGGCTCTGATTTCTCTTATTCCAGTCTCCTATGAAACCCTGATGCCCGAGGGCATGGAAGCGCTGGAAATAAACCACGCCGACACATCCTGGCTGTTGATGGCCTCTGCCCTGGTGCTTTTAATGACCCCGGGATTGGCTTTCTTTTACGGGGGAATGGTTCGGTATAAAAATTTAGTTTCTACGCTGTTGCAAAGCTTTGTTGCTTTGGGAATCATCAGTGTTTTGTGGATCGTAGTCGGATTCAGCGTAGCTTTTGGCGACAGCCTCGGAGGCTTTATCGGCAACCCGACAACCTTTATGTTCTTTAAAAATGTGGGATTAACGCCTCATCCGGATTTTGGCCCGACCATTCCCTTTGCATTATTCGCGATGTTCCAACTTAAATTTGCCATCATCACTCCGGCACTGATTACCGGCGGATTGGCGGAAAGGGTAAGATTCACCTCGCTGATGATGTTCCTTATTCTTTTTTCCTTATTCATTTATGCTCCATTGGCACACTGGACCTGGCATCCCGAAGGATTTCTTCGCAATTGGGGTATTCTCGACTTTGCCGGTGGTACGGTGGTACATATTTCAGCAGGTTTTGCCGCATTAAGTGGTGCCATATTCTTAGGCAAAAGAAAAGGCGTGAACGGCGATGCGCGTCCGACCAACATTCCTTACATTTTATTAGGAACCGGATTGCTGTGGTTCGGATGGTTTGGATT
>JAUSNQ010000108.1 GCA_030655595.1 Paludibacter sp. | reverse complement strand
GGGGTTCTCCCAGCAGGTTCACCTTGTTTTCCTGGATGTATTTGTATAATTCATCGGAAATTATTTTGTTGATTTCTTCAGCCAAAATGGATTTTCCGTACATTTTATTCAGCAGATTGAGAGGAACCATGCCTGGACGAAAACCCGGAATGTTTGCTTTTTTGCGGTAATCACGCAATGTTTTTTCTACTTTTTCGCTGTAATCTGTTTTTTCAATGCTGATGGTGATGGTTGCATTGGATGAGTCGAGGTCTTTTCTGACGATGTTCATGTTATTTGTAATTTACTATTTTACACATTTACTATTTACTATTAATATCGATTTGATATAGTGCTGTATATGGTAAATTATGTAATATTAATTGTAACTGATTATTTGTTTTAACGGGGGTGCAAAGATATATATTTTTCAGGAATTATTTTTTGGTCATTCTTTTTCTCTCGTTTTCATCTAGATAGATTTTTCTCAATCGGATGCTGCGTGGTGTTATTTCAACATATTCATCTTCTTTGATGTATTCGAGGGCCTCTTCGAGACTGAAAATAATCGGCGGAGCCAATCTGACTTTGTCATCGGCACCCGAAGCACGCATGTTGGAGAGTTTTTTAGATTTGGTAACGTTCACAACCATATCTCCTTCTTTGGAACTCTCGCCTACAACCTGACCGGAATAAATATTACTCTGAGGAAGGATGAAAAATTTCCCCCTATCTTGTAGTTTATCCAAAGCATAAGCAAAGGCGGTACCGCTATCCATGGCAATGATAGAGCCGTTGTTACGTTTTTCAATTTCTCCTTTAAAAGGCTGATATTCTAAAAAACGGTGTGACATAATTGCCTCGCCTGCCGAAATTGTCAGCACGGTGTTTCTCATGCCGATAATACCCCGCGATGGAATTTGAAATTCAAGTTGAATGCGATCGCTGATCACTTCCATGCTTAACATTTCCCCTTTTCGGTTTGCAGCCATTTCGATGACTTTTCCCGAGCATTCTTCAGGAAGATTGATAGTCAGCAACTCAATCGGCTCACATTTTTTACCATTAATTTCCTTGAAAATCACTTTGGGCTGTCCAACCTGGAGTTCATAACCTTCACGGCGCATGGTTTCAATCAAAATCGATAAATGCAAAACACCGCGACCATACACAGTCCATACATCGGAGTTCAGATTTTTTTCAACCCTCAAAGCCAGGTTTTTATCTAATTCCTTTACCAATCGGTCGTGTATATGTCTGGATGTCACATATTTTCCTTCTTTTCCGAAAAACGGCGAATCATTGATGGTAAAAACCATGCTCATGGTAGGCTCATCGATGGCGATGGGTTGCAGTGGCTCTGGATTCATTATATCGCAGACCGTGTCTCCAATTTCAAAACCGTCGATACCGACCAAGGCGCAAATATCGCCCGATTTAACTTCGGTGGTTCTGGTCCTGCCAAGTCCTGTAAAAGTATGTAATTCTTTGATTCTGCATTTATGTGCAGTGCCGTCGCGTTTGACCAGATTAACGTCCATATTTTCGCGTAAAGTACCACGATGTACACGTCCAACTGCGATTCTTCCCACGTAGTTTGAATAATCAAGCGAAGTAATCAGCATTTGCGGCGTACCTTCCAGAAATACAGGAGCAGGAATGTGTTTGATGATGGCATCTAACAGTGGAATAATATTGTCTCCGGGAACTTTCCAGTCTTCCGCCATCCAATTATTTTTGGCAGAACCGTATATGGTATGAAAATTTAGCTGATCCTCTGTTGCATCTAAATGAAACATCAGGTCGAACACCATTTCGTGGACTTCATCGGGGCGACAGTTCAGTTTATCCACCTTATTAATCACAACGATAGGTTTCAATCCGAGTTGCAGGGCTTTTTGCAGCACAAATCTTGTTTGTGGCATCGGACCTTCAAAAGCATCTACCAAAAGCAACACGCCGTCGGCCATGTTGAGTACCCGTTCGACTTCGCCACCAAAATCGGCATGTCCCGGGGTGTCAATAATATTTATTTTGCAGCCCAGATAATCGATAGACACGTTCTTGGCGAGGATTGTAATTCCCCTTTCCCGTTCGAGATCGTTGTTGTCCATGATTAACTCGCCCGCTGTTTCATTGTCGCGAAACAAGTTGCCTGCCATCAGCATTTTATCTACCAGGGTTGTTTTCCCATGGTCGACGTGGGCTATAATTGCTATATTTCTAATTTTCTGCATCTAACGTATTCAATATTGAGGGCGCAAAGATAGTAAAAAAACACGAAATCAGAAAGAGAAGCATGAATCGTAATGAATTAAGGCAGATGTATTTTGTGCTGAGGGTACATGTTCCCTTATACATAAGTTGGTAGTCAGTAATTTTCATTTGTTTTATCTGAAATAATCAGTGTTGATGGGATGTATTCCAGCCATTCATATTTTTGTTCTACTGCTTTTTTCCAACTGGTATCACTTATAATCATCAGATTTTGTTTTGACAGTAACTCTAAGGGTATCGCTGAAACCTTTATATAGTAAACATGATTAGGGGCAATTTGCTCAATGTGTTTGATTGATTCCTTCAAATGGATGTTGTTTTCTAAAAAGCCAGAGAGGTCAACAAATGTAATTTGTGCCTTTGAGTTTTTTATTAATTTCTGTGTGTATTTCAAAATTGTTAAGTCTTTTTCGGACAAGATAGGTACAATAATCAAATTCACATTCCTTAAGCCCTTGTCTATCAAAATGCCTACGGAGATATCACTCTTTGAGAGTATTAATTGTGTATTATAGTCAAAAGCGATGTTTCCAAACAGATTTTCTTTGCCAACAACTTGATTAATAAGTCTATCAGGATTGATGATTCTTGTTGTAAATCCTAACATCTTGCCTAAAAGATTGCCCTCAAATATTGATTTTCCGATCCCAATTAAAAGCAGATCATAGTTACCCTTGTTTGCAATTTCTGTTATTTCGGTAACAATGTCACCTGATGCTTTAAACAGCGTAGAGATTTTCTGGTTTAGAATTCCCGATTCATCAACAATTGATTCAAAGCTCTCAGTTTCATATTGTTCAATATTATACTGGTGTGTTTCGTTGCTTTCAGCCAGATGCATGACTGTGACGGTTGCATTTTCATGTAATTCTTTGACAAAACCATTTGCCAATCGTAACAATGACTTACCCATTTCAGGATTAGCAAAAGAAATCAAGATATTGTATTTACTGCTTCTGCTAATTTCATTAACCGTTTGTGACGAACCGGAATCGAATATTTTATTGATTAGAGTTAATAACGGGGCTGTCATCAGTGTTGTGGCCAGCGCCATTAACACCAGCATGGTGAAAATTTCGGATGAAAAAACACCCAAATCATAACCAATGTTCAGGATTATTAATACCATCAATCCCCTTGTATTTAAGAGTGTCCCTAATATTAAGCTGTCTTTCCAGTTTTGACCAAAAATCTTTGCTACCAACGTAACTCCAATTAACTTTCCTGAAATGGCAATCAATACTATCAATCCTGCGGTTTTCCATAATTGAGGGTCGTCAATCAGTCCGATTTGTGTGCGAAGTCCGGTGAAAACAAAGAACAGCGGCAAAAGAAGTACAATTGACACATCTTCTACTTTTTCTATAAACAAGTTTCTAAATTTTAAGTTATCAGGCATAATTGCTCCGGCTAAGAATGCGCCGAACAAAGCATGTATCCCAATTACTTCAGATATAAATGCTGATAAAATGAGTACTGTAAAGAAAATTGCAACAATGGGTTTGCTAAGGTTTTCTTTTGACGGATGCAATTCTCCAATCCTTTGTAGAAATGGACGGACAAATTTAATCATCAGAAAAATATAGATTAAACCGAATATTATCGTGTAAGTTGCACTTAAAAAGGAACCCGACCTGACTATAGATATGATAACAGCCAACAATGACCAAACCAACAAATCGTTAGATGCGGCACAAGCCATCACAATGGTACCTGTTTTGGTCTTATGTATCGCTCTTTCCTGTGCAATCCTTGCCAAAACAGGAAAGGCCGATATGCTCATGGAGATGCTGAAGAATAATGCGAATGATACAAAAGTGACATTGACCGGGGCAAAGAGCGGATAAAGATAGTAGGCTAGTAACAGGCCTGCAACAAATGGAAATACGGCACTTGCATGACCGATAACTATGGCTTCTTTTGCTTTGGATTTTAAAACACTTAAATCAAGTTCAAGGCCAACTGTAAACATAAACAAAACTAATCCTATCTGACTGACAAAATGGAGGTTGTCTAAAGATTTTATCGGAAATATCATATCCGATATTTCAGGATAATACAAGCCCAATAATGATGGACCAAGTATAATTCCGGCAATAATTTCGCCAATGACAACAGGTTGACCGATTTTTTTAAACAACCAACTTACGATGCGTGCAACAAATATTATGACAACAATTTGAACGAGCAGGATTGACAGAGGGTGTTGTAAATTCGCCTTGATAATTGAAAAGAAATCACCCAAATTGTCATATTTAATATTTAATGCCGCAACTTCTAATTCATTTTCAAGTTTTGATCCACCCGAAATGATATAAAACAATGCGATAGTTACAATACTTATTATTGTTACGTAGAAAAGTATGTATTTATAACCTTTCATTGAACATTACAACTTGATTTTGACATATCCTGAGCAAATATACAACAATTAATTTACAGGAAATTCATTCGTAATTATACTTTTATCATAAGGAATGCCCGGATAGGCAATGATGAAATTGTTATTGTCAAAGTTGGATGCAAGCCGTTTAGGGAGTTTATCGGCAAACGGCATCCAGCTCATGGTTTGCCGGCGCGCTCCAAAAGCGAAAATAATATCGTTTTTTCTAATCAGGGAAGAGAATTCATTGAGTTGATTACCTCCTTCAGCAAATAGATGGTATTGAACGACGACATTTGTTTTTTCACTATTCATTGTTGATTTTATTATTGCTGCAATATCACGCTCCATTGTTAATAAAAGTGGTGCATTTATGCCTTTGGCGAGGCTCAGCAACGATTTCATTACCGCATAAAAGCCGGGTTCTTTAATTGATGATGATGGTATATTTGAGACAATTCTGGAATTACTCATGATTGATTTGCCCAGCTTACAAACAAAAACCGATTGAGCACTTTGTTCAAGCAATTGGTCAAGTACACTTCCAAAAATTCGCTCACGGGTCGTAACTTGTCCATTCCACCCAATAATCAATAAATCGGCATGTTCTTCTAAGGCAGCTCGGGCTATGCCATTTGCGATATTTACATCTATACGTTTTAATGTATTCAGTTTTACGCCGGCGGAAATTGCATATTCAGATGCATTACTTAACAAAGCATCAACTTTAACCATCTCATCATCAAGTTTTGCTTGTTCCGTCACGACAGAAAGAACCGAAATCTGATCAATTGTATGATTTTTAAGCACTAAAGCAACCGATAGCAAATGAGGTGCTGTGGTGGGATTTGATAGGGGAACCAATACATGTGGCAATTTGGTGCTTTCAAACTTTTCACCTGCGTTTTCGTTGGCAATTTTCTTTCCGTAATGTTCCACAATCCAGGGTCCAATGATGCATGTAACTAATATCATTAAAACTACACCATTTAGTATCTCATCACCAATGATTCCAAGTCTGTAGCCTACAAGCGTAGCGGCGAGTGTTGCTGCAGCTTCGGTAGTAGTAAGTCCAAAAATAATCATACCTTCAGCTTTTGAAAAATTGAAAATCTTTTGAGTTATTTTTGAAGAGACCAATTTCGTAGCTACATTAGTTGCAAGCATAGTAACCATAATTAACCATGATGCAGGAGACTTTAAAAGCAGTTCCACATCAACGATCATACCTATGTATAACAGGAAGAAAGGTATAAAAAGGGAGTTTCCCACAAACTGTATCCTGTTCATCAATTGGCTTGATGCCGGAATCATTCTGTTCAATACTAGTCCGGCCAGAAATGCACCTACAATGGGTTCTATTCCAATTACCTTTGCCATAAATGAGCACAAGAATGCAACCGCGAGCACAAATAGAAACTGCATAATCCCATCATCTATATACCTGAAAAAGAGTCTTCCAATTATTGGTAACAGATAGATAACTGCAAGTAAATAAATGGTTGACATGATTACTAAAGAAACCCAGAAATTGAAGTCGAGGACTCCGGTAACAGATCGTGCAACAACTGCCAAAACCAATAAAGCAAGGGTGTCGGCCAATATAGTTCCGCCAACAGTCGTTAATACCGCCCTGTTTCGTACAATCCCCAGTTTTGCTATTATAGGGTAACCAACTAAAGTATGTGAAGCAAACATACTGGCAACCAGAATAGATGTAGTCCACGAGAAACCTAACATCTTGAATAAAAGAGTTCCTACAACCTGTGGTATTATAAATGTTATAAGTCCAAATACTATACTTTTATCTTTATTCTTTTTAAAATCCAACAGATTTATTTCCAACCCGGCCAGAAACATGATATATAGTAAACCAATTGAACCTAAAAGTTCTATTGCAGATGACATTGCAATTATATTCAAACCATTGGGACCTAAAATAACACCTGCAATAATAATCCCGACTATTCCCGGTAATCTTATTTGGCGTGCAAAAATTGGCGCAAATAATATTATTAACAATAATGCCAGAAACAGGAGTACATTATCGGTAATCGGCAAGTTTATCTCATTCATAAATAAGTTTTTTATTGTATTATTGTTTTCCTAATTGATTCTGTAGGCAATAAATTCTACTTTTGGGCAATAATCACATGAAGTGGCCCGCCATATGCCCTTTATTTTACTTTGGTCGCAACCTGTCAGTCTGAAATAGATACTGATTGCTGTTTGATAATCGCAAAACCTACCAGATACAGACGATTTTAATACTTGGGTGGCATAAAAGTATCTTTTGTTTGCCGATGCCATCCAAACCTGATGTTGCCCAATAAAATGCAGTAACAGGTCATCACCATTTCTTTCCATAATAAACTTAGCCGGAGAGTCTGTAAAATCGATTTCCACACAATGATTCACGATAGCCTGATGTGATTTCTCATCAAGTTGCCAAGTACTGTATGAAGGAACATCATTTCCCTTTTTCCCTTCGGGCCTTACGCAGGTGCTGAGCAACACAGTGAGACCTGCTATACTGTATGTAATAATTCTGTGTACCATTTGTCATACCATTTAAATTCAAATTAAACTGTTTCAGATTCTTGTATTTGTACTTGCTCAAAATAGGATTCCATAAGCTTTAGGGTCTGATTCTTCAACCTGTTAAATGTCGCATCCTCCCTAAGCTTGACACGGTCGCGGGGATGTGCAAACGGCACTTCGATCACTTGTCCGATGAAAGCTGAATCTTTTACATTAAGCACTACAATCCGGTCGGCCATCAACAAGGCTTCTTCTACATCATGTGTGACCAACATGATGGTTTGGTGTTGATTGTAGTACAACTCCAGAATTTGATCCTGCAAATGTGACCGCGTAAACGGGTCGAGTGCTCCCAATGGCTCATCCATCAGAAGCATGCGTGGCTGAACGACTAACGCACGGGCTATTCCGACACGTTGTTTCATTCCACCGGAAAGTTCGCCGGGTTTTTTGTGAAGGGCATTTTCCAGATGAACCATTCGAATATATGATTTGATCAGTTCATCTTTTCCCTTTTTACTCATTTTAGGAAAAACCTCATCTACAGCCAGTTTAATATTGCCATATACCGACAACCAAGGCAACAGGGCATAATTCTGAAATATCATCATGCGCTCTTTACCGGGACCAGTTATTGGCTTGTCTCCCAAATAAATCTTCCCGGAGCTAGGAGATTCAAGTCCTGCAATTAAACGCAAGAGGGTAGATTTTCCAGAGCCTGAATGACCTAAAATGGCTACAAATTCGTTATCGTAAACCGTAAGATTCAGTTTATCAAAGACTACACTGGAAGATCCGTTTTTTGAAAAAACTTTTGAAACATTCCGGACTTCAAGTAGTATTTTATTTTCAGTTTTTTGTACCATACCAACCATGTGTTTTAATATCTCTTATTTTGTGAGTTGATATAGCCCTTAAGATTCTCAGGATTAAAATCAATTCCATCGATAAAACGGCTACCGGGTTCCGGTTTTAAATTAACCTTTGGACAAGCTATCTCTATTTCGCTTACAATATCCCGATACAAATCCGTCTGCCAGCTTCTTTTCACTACAGCCAGGGGGTCACGGGGAAGGAATCTGATTTGTTTCCATCTGGCCGATTGTGACATAAGCCAAAGCCCTTGCGACTGCCATAAAAATGTTGAATGATCATTTTCATCATATTTCATGTAATCCGGCAAATCGAAAAACAACGTGGCATCGGGAATATACTGCTTCCGTTCAAGTCCGTCAAATCCACCGTAATTGTATTCACCGGTCAGTGCTGCCCGCGTATATTTTACTGCCGCTCCTGTAAACGCACGTTCTGATGCAAGTTTTGCAAGTTCTTCTTTGTTCTCGATGCGGCTGCACCAACGACAAGCTTCGACCATGGCCTTTATCAACGAACGGTAGGTTAGGGGATATTTTTTAATAAAATCTTCCATGATTCCCAATAGTCTGTCGGGATGTCCGCTCCACAATTCCTTTCCGTGGGCAAAAGTAAAGCCGACACCTTCGTTCCCGCTGATAGCTCGTGTATTCCACGGCTCGGCCACCATGTACATATCCATGGCCCCTATGCGCATGTTTGATACCATTTGCGGTGGTGGGATTATCATGATCCGGAAGTCTCTCATGACATCCATTTTGCATATGCTCAGAAGATTACGAACTAAGTACTCGTAGATGGCCGAGCTGAGCACAACTGCAACGTTACGTCGGGATTCGTGCACGGATTGAAAATAAGACCGTATATCATTCCCCATTCGTTCCAAATCGCCCTGATATTCGTGTAAAGGACGTACACCGGCCTCCCACATACCCCGACTCATGGTTATGGCGTTACCATGACGGTGGATGGTCATGCCAGCACACAAATTGGCAGGTATGGCACTTTCTGCTCCTAATCTGGCATTAATCACAGCACCCGAAACAACAGGTGCGGCATCGAGTCGACCAAAAATAACCCCGTCGCGGGCAACTGCCCAACTTGATTCCCTGCTCAGTGTTACCTTTAATCCGTATTTCTTGAAAAAGCCCTGGGTGTAGGCAACAGCAAACGGCAAGCAATCATTGACCGGCACGTAGCCAATGGTCAATTCAGGTTTTTCTAAACTCTTAGGATCAACTACGGGTTCCACATCTTCAGGTTCTCTGATAAGCGAAACAGCAGAACCATCACGGAGATTGCATGCGTTAAAAAGGCCTAAAGCCAACGCACCACCCCCAGCCAGTCTAAGAAATTCCCTTCTATTATATTTTCTAAGTATCATCTCTGCTATGTTTGATAATCGAAATTTAATAACTGTTGAATTTTACGAATTAGCATATCGAGCCCCAGTCCAGCAAAACCAATGACGAATATTGCCAGCATCACAGAGCTTAAATTGAGTCTGTTCCATTCGTCCCAGACAAAGAACCCGATTCCACGCCCCCCTGTAAGCATTTCCACGGCAACAATTACCAGCCAGGCTATTCCCAGACTGATGCGTAGTCCGGTAAAGATGTAAGGTAAACTTGCAGGAAGGATAATCTTATAAATCTGTTTCCATCGTGGCATTTCCAATACCCTGGCCACATTGAGGAAATCTTTGTTGACAGATGCAACACCTTCTGCAGTGTTAATTACAGTTGGCCATAGTGATGTAATGAAAATTACAAATATCGCTGAAGGAGTTGCAAGATTAAATACAGCCAAAGCAACAGGCAACCAGGCTACAGGGGAAACAGGTTTTAAAACTTGAACGATGGGATTAAAAATCTGGTAGGCTGTTTTCGATAAACCGATCATAAACCCAAGCGGAATAGCAAAAAGGCTGCCCAAGAAAAATCCGGTCAGTACCCTTTTTAAACTTTCCAATAACAATAAACCGATACCCACATCACCAGGTCCTCTGTTATAAAACGGATGAAGGATATAGTCAAAGTTGGCTTGCAATGCTTCAAGCGGCGTAGGCATTAAACGGGTAAAATACTTTGCAACCAGCCACCATAATGCTATCAGGAAAACAAAACCCAAAAGCGGGTACAATATTTTGCGTAATACTCCCATAAAGTCTTATTATTACAGTCAACCATATAGTGCAAAGATGCGATTTTTCCGGACTGCAAATTGGCATTTGGAGCATTGTGACCCGAAAGTGGAATAAGAAGGAGAAAACCTGTAATCAAACTTGGATGTTTGCTTTTTGAAGGAATTCTTTCAGCTAGCTTTATTTGTTTGGAAAGCGTAGGAGATAGCAAGATTACTTTTCAACTTTCCATAATTGAATAATAACCTTAAAAGAAAAAACAATCATCTTCAATAGGATTATTACCAAGAAAATAAAACCTAATATTTGCCAACAACTGAGTTCCATTGCTATAGATTTAATCTTATTTTCCCTAAATCAAAATAATTTCGATTAAAGGTATGGAGAATCAATAAATGAAAAGAGAAGTTGTAACGAGGGTTGTAGTTTATGTAACAACGGGCAAATTAAATGTAGTTAAACTTGCTATGTTGTGATTTTCTTCATAAACTCATTTCTGAAATTATCGCTCAATGTAACCATCAAGGGTTTACCTGATGAAAGCAACACTTTAGTACTAATTTCATCATTGGAGAAGTACGCTACTGATTTGATGGCAATGGCTTCCCTTTTATTGACCTGACAAAATTCCAGGGAAGGTAACATATTCAAAAGTGCATTGAACGTATAGTTTTTGGCTATTAATGAAGAACCATCCTGCAGAACAATAATTTTGTCTCTGCTATCAACATCTGATGTGTGAAAATACATAATCTGGTCGAAGTAGAGAATTGCCTTTCCTTTATCCGTATTTAATTGGATGAAGTTTTTTGAATTTGATAAGTTTTGGATATGTTTTGCAACCTTAGCGACAGCCTTTTCAAGCCGTTCTTTGGTCAATGGTTTGCGAAGATAGTCAACAGCATTCAGGTCAAATGCATCGGCTGCATATTCTTTATAAGCTGTTGCGAAAATAACAGGTTTTCCAGGTAGCAGGTTGGCTATTTGTAAGCCACTTATTTGGGGCATTTCAATATCTAAAATGCAAAAGTCAAATTCAAGGTTTGATACTTCCCTGAGGAATATTTCAGGATTATCAAAAGCTTTAACTACTTCTAGACCTTGTATTTGTTCGCAAAGCAACTTCAAGTATGATAAACCTGGTAGCTCATCGTCAAGCAGTATGCATTTTAGATTTGTATTCAATTAAGTTTAGTTTTAAATGAGCAATATATACTCCATCTTCGATAAAACGGTCAAGTTTATAGCAATCCTTGTAAATTACATTTAGACGTTGTTCTAATGTCTCTGTACCAATTCCGCTATTTTCTTTTTTTAACGGAGGCTTAGATGATATTTTATTTGCTACAGTTAAAGAAAGACAATGCTCTTTAAACTCAAAAACAATAGAAATAAAAGCATCCGGGCTCTGTAAATCGGCGTGTTTAAAAGCATTCTCGATTAAATCAACCGATATCATAGGAACAATAAGTTTTTGTTCAAATAAAGGTTCCGTTTCATTAATTTTTGTTTTTACCTTTAATTCAAATAGTGGACTGACTTTGATTTTGTTAATTTCAATCAGGTTTAGAGCAAAATTAATTTCATCTTTAGGAGTAACAAATCCTTTTCTGCTTTCATACAAAATGTAATCCAGAACACCTGCAAGCTTATCAAGGGAAAAATAAGTCTGATATGCATGTGATTGAATAGAATTCAGGATATTCTTAAATAAATGAGGATTTAGTTTTGATTCTAATGATTCAAGCTTTAACCCGTTAAATCTTTGTTCGAGTTCCTGATATTGTAATTCAGTTTGTTTGCTTTTCCTGCTGATTTTTGAATATCGGAGATATAAAAAAACTGATATGGCAATTAGTATCAATATCAGGCAAATTGCGATGATAAAATAGGTGATTAGTATGCTTGGTTCAATTTTCATAACAGTTCCAAATCTGCTTGCTTTTTTTTGCAAATATAAATAAAATCTCTGTTATGTTATGCTACTCTCAATCCTTAATGAGTTGCGAATAGCCTTTGAGGTCGACAACATCAACTACAATTTCAGTTTTTGTCGCAGCGTTTTGTATCCTTGCTGACTCACCTTGATTTTATGTCCGTTTTTGAGTGTAAGTTGCTGATTTTGTTTTTCATGCAACTCAATTCTGGAGATAAACTCTACATTCACGATGTGAGATCGGTGTACCCTGATGAATTGATTTT
>JAUSNQ010000097.1 GCA_030655595.1 Paludibacter sp. | reverse complement strand
AAATTGGGAGCTTGCAATGCTGACGCAACGATAATAGCCATGATTGATCCGGAAGCACCCATCAAAATGCTAATTTCAGCTATTTGAGAAAATAAAGGAAATATATTGTATGCCAGCACATAAACAACTCCTGCCGTCAATCCACCAAAAAAATACAAACCGAATAATTGTTTTTCAGTAAAAAACATCAAAAAAAGTTTCCCAAACCAGTACAGGGCAAACATATTGAAAAGAATATGAAAAAAGTCCTTGTGTAGAAACATGTACGACACCAATGTCCAGGGCTTGAAAAGCAACAAATTCAAACTGGAAGGCAAGGCAAAATATCCAATAATAAAATCACCCTGAAGTGTAAATAGTTTCATCAGGATCATGAAAATATGTAACACCAAATAAACGGCAATATTGATATATATCAGCCGGATAGCCGCATTACCTTGTTTGTAAGTTTGTTTAAAATTATCAGTCAAATTCATAGGATTGCTTTTGATGTCATGTTATCGCGATACAAAATATCTGAGAGAATCAATACTTGAACGGTCGTTTTTTCCATATCAAAATCAGGATGATGCCAAAAATCATTCCCCCAAGGTGTGCAAAGTGCGCGACACTATCGCCGGAAAAATTGGCTACACCCAAAAACAATTCGGCTACCCCATATATCAATACAAAAATTCTGGCTTTGATTGGAACTGGAAAAAATAACAGCATCAGTTTAACTTCCGGAAAAAGCCAGCCAAAAGCCAACAATAACCCGAAAACCGAACCTGAAGCACCCACTGTGACAGGCAAGTTCAAAAACATGCGTTTCAATTCAATCAATTCAGGTGCTTTGAACAAAGATAAACTACTTAATCTGAAAAATTTTTCCAAAAAATGTTGAAATGGAATTAATTTTTCCCCGGAATTAGCGGCAATAGCTTCATTCATCGCTGAAATAATGGCATGGTATTCTACCGACCAGAAAATTTGTTGCACTATGCCGGCACCCACTCCGGTAATCAGGTAATAAATTAAAAATCGTTTTGGACCCCAGAAGTTTTCCAAAACACCTCCAAACATATAGAGCGCAAACATATTGAAGAAAAGATGTCCCAAACCACCATGCATGAACATGTAAGTCATTAATTGCGCTACATTAAATTTATCAGATGCCCAATAATGCATCCCGAGTATGTCAATCAGCTCAAAAGTGATACCCCAACGACGAAAAATTCCGGGTGTCAGGATGGTTGCCAACCACAAAATAACATTGATAGCGATTAAATTCTTTACCACTGTAGGTATCGAACTAAGAAAAGAAGAGCGATAAGTGTTCATGCCGGAGTAATTTTACCTGATTTGAAGCACAAAAATAATCAAAATATCGCCGTAAACATGTTTTCTAACATATTTTTTAATAAATTGAAAAAAAATGCAATATTTTTTGCATTAAATATTTGTTTTTACGTTTCAATCTATTACATTTGCTGTCTGATAAACAATTTACTTGTGTCTAATCTAATAAATTAATCAAAATTATGAACAAAGCAGAATTAATCAATGCTATCGCTGCAGGAGCAGGTTTAAGCAAAGTTGACGCTAAAAAAGCACTTGACGCTACAGTTAAGGCAGTATCTTCCGCATTAGTTGCGGGCGATAAAGTGAGTTTAATCGGTTTCGGTACTTTCTCTGTTGCTGCACGCAGTGCTCGTCAGGGTATCAATCCAAAAACTAAAAAACCAATTAAAATTGCTGCTAAAAAAGTTGCGAAATTTAAAGCCGGTGCTGAACTATCTGCAGCCGTTAACTAATTAAGCTTTAGATTTATCTTAGTAAGGGGCTGTCTCAAAAGGGCAGCTTCTTTTTTATGCATGTTTTAGATAAAAAAACTACAACAAAAGTTTGATTATTTCGAAGTTATTTTGTATCTTTATGGCTGTAAATCAAATATATGCGTTATGTCAAAAGCAATATTTAAGTCATATAACCAAGGCCAGATAAGCCTTTTTCCTGCCAGTCTGGATGAGAAAATCCCACAGAATTCACCCGTTCGAACTATTAATCAAATAGTTGAAAATCTGAATATTACTAAAGTCTTCGATACCTATAAAGGTGGTGGAACAAGTGCATATCATCCTCGCATGATGCTTAAAGTGGTATTGTACAGCTATTTGAATAACATTTACTCCTGTCGTAAGATAGAACAGGCTCTTGTGGACAGAGTTAGTTTTATGTGGTTGTCAGGCAATCAGACTCCCGATCACAATACCATTAATCGCTTCCGTTCCTCTCATTTAAAGGATACCATTCACGAGATATTTACCCAGGTTGTTGTCATGCTGGTTGATATGGGCTATTTAAGTTTGGATGTGATATACGTGGATGGCACCAAATTGGAATCACGTGCAAACCGGTACACCTTTGTTTGGCGTAAATCGGTTGAAAAAAACAAAGCAAAGCTGGAAGCCAAAATCCGCAAAGTTTTGGAACTGGTCGAAGAAGGTATCGCACAGGACAATCAGCCTGAAGATGAGCCCCCAACACCTATTGACAGTGAGGAATTAAAAAGACGTATCGCTCAAATAAATCAACAGGGTCGTTCAAAGGAAGAACAAAAAGCAATAAAAACACTGGAGAACAAGCATTTACCAAAACTTCAGGAATATGAAAAACACCTTGATACTTTAGGTAATCGGAACAGCTATTCTAAAACCGATCCTTCAGCCACTTTCATGCGCATGAAAGAGGATCACATGATGAACGGACAGCTCAAACCGGCTTACAATGTTCAGATAGGCACCGAAAACCAGTTCTTTACTCATTACGATTTTTATCCCAACCCTACGGATACACTTACCTATATTCCTTTCATGAACGGTTTGGAGGAACGTTACGGTTTTCTACCCAAAAAAACGATTGCAGATGCGGGTTACGGTAGCGAGGAAAATTATGAATTTATGGAAATCAATGATATTGAGCCGTTTGTAAAGTACAACTATTTTCACAAGGAACAAAAGATGTCATTCAGAAACAATGGATTCCTTGCTCAGAATCTGTACTATAACGCAAGGGAAGATTATTTTGTATGTCCCATAGGGCAACACATGGATAAAACAGGAACTACAACACGAAAGTCGGATAACGGATATGTTTCAAAAACAAGTATTTACGAAGCTAAAAACTGTCAGGACTGCCCACTGAGGTGTATGTGCCACAATGCAAAAACCAATAGAAGGATAGAAGTAAACCATAATCTTAACCGACACAAGCAAAGAGCCAGAGAGTTGCTAACATCGCCAGAAGGACTCTTGCACCGAAGTCGGCGACCGATAGAACCTGAAGCCGTATTTGGGCAGACAAAATCAAACAAACACTACAATCGGTTCAGACATTTTAATAAAGAGAAAGTTATGATGGACTTTGCCATCTTTGCTATTGCCTTCAATATAGAAAAAATGTGTAGAAAAACCCGAATTATCAATAAAAACGCAGCTAAATCTGCTAAACTATCTCAATTTTCTGTTTTTATCTTCTTTTTTGTTCTGCCTACTAAAAAAGGTGTTGAATTTTCAACAATTGAACACTATAATTCCAAAATTGCCGCATAAACAAAAAAAAAAGAAGCTGCCCTTTTGAGACAGCCCCTTTTTTTTGTTTAAAAACATTGGGTATAGGCAGTCAGAGAGGTATCTCATCTTCAATCAAGAAGCCATTTCCACGCAGGAATAACTTCAACTGATTTATTGGCAATATCTCCAATATATATTTTTTGATATACACTCGTTAAATAGTCACGTTTAACCGAAAGTTCGGCACCTTCAGGGAATCCTCCAAAATATAGATATTCATTGAATTTTCTCAACACCCCGGCCTTAGCCTCAGTCGAAAACAAGGAGTTCTCAGTTATATTTATATGATTGGCTGTCAGATATTCTGAGAAATTATAAGGGTAAATTTCAACAGGAATATGTCGTTCTCCAAGCGTTGTTTGTATATCCGTATTCATAATTTAATCTTTTATTCTATTGATAAAATAAAAATAATGTAATTTTGTTTTACACGCAAAACAATTATTGAATTCTTGTGAACTTTTTATCTTATTATCCTATCTACCCAACCACCACTTCTCAAAAATCACCCCGTTTGTCGGATATGTCAATTCCTGTAAGTGTCGTAGAGCGTAGCCCACTGCCTGACTAAGTTCAGTAAATTTAACTCTGTCCCTGCAAAGCATATAAGCAACCCAAGCTGCCTGTTCATGTTCCTCGACATACGAAAGCGTGTAAGCCTTATGCCGAATAATCTGGTCGGTGGGTTTGATGGCAGGTAATTAGGGTTGACTCTGACTGAAAGTTGTGCATGCAATCAGGAGGAGAATTAAGGTGAGGTTTGTGTGGGGGGTAAAGGTTTTCATAGTTGTTAGACGTTTTTATACTCACTGCCATTTTATTCCATCAACAAAATCCCAGAAAGTATGAAGCTGGATAGCACGTATTCCACCGTCAGCCACAAATATTATATTTTCAATCAGTGCGAAACAGTATGTCAACCTCTATCTAATCATTCCTTGAATAACTGATAAATATATCTTTACATTTTTGCAGTCAGAGTTTTTGAATTATTTACCTTTTTAAATATCTGATAATTTTACTCTCAACGCACCAAAGATAAAAAAAAAATAACTTTTAAAAAATATCAATGAGCGAAGTTTCTCAATCCTTCTTTTTATGGAACTGACCTTCTGAGATAAAGATGGAAAACAACAGCTATCCGGTGTTGAAACCATGGGCTATCAAGTTGCTTTTGCAATGGAGCCGACAAGATCCGGTAAGTGAGAAGGAACGAACACGCAACGAAAAAGTGTTTTTAATTCAGGGTAATAGAAATCCGTTTATTGATTATCCGGAATTGGTGGAATATATTTGGGGGGATGAGGCTGGAGAGGTTTGGGAATTGAATAAATTTAGTGCAATTGCAAAAAAATAAATCATATAAAAACTTGTTTGAACTGTTATAAAATTATATTTTTGTGGTTGAATTTAAATTAAACTACCAACCAACATAACTTAAACCGAATGGAAAATCAAATTAACAAACGATTAATGTCTGTTTTTGAGCAGATAAAGCACACCGACGAAAATGGCAATGAATTTTGGAGTGCCAGAGAATTGTCAAAAATCTTAGAATATTCCGAATACAGACATTTTTTACCTGCTATAGAACGGGCCAAAGAAGCATGTTTCAATAGCAGGCAAAATACTACTGATCATTTCGAGGATATCCTCGATATGATAACGACTGGTAAAACAGCGCAACGTGAAGTAGAAAGCGTAAAACTTTCTCGTTATGCCTGCTATTTAATTGTACAAAATGCTGACCCCAACAAGCAAATAGTAGCTTTAGGACAAACCTATTTTGCCGTTCAAACCCGTTTGCAGGAAATAAGGCAAATGGACGAATACAACCAATTAAGTACAGAAGATGAAAAGCGATTATTTTTACGCAATGAAATGTCAAAACACAATTCTCAATTGGCGGCTGCTGCCAAAGATGCCGGTGTAATTTCTGAAATAGATTATGCCATATTTCAAAACCATGGCTATAAAGGCTTATATGGTGGGTTGGATGCCAAAGCCATACATGCAAAAAGGGGATTGAAAAAAAGCCAAAAAATACTTGATCACATGGGAAGTACAGAATTGGCAGCCAACCTCTTTCGTGCCACTCAAACTGAAGAAAAACTAAAACGGGAACAAGTAAAAGGAAAACAGAAAGCCAATCAAACTCACTTCGAAGTAGGCAAAAAAGTACGCAAAACCATTCAGGAAATTGGCGGCGAAATGCCTGAAAACCTACCTGCAGCTGATAGCATAAAGAAGTTAGAACCAAAAACTGCTAAACCAAAATTAAAAAGCGAAAACGAATGAAATTTGGTTTTGAACAACATACACAATTTTTTTAATGGGCAGCATACAAAAACTTAAACTTAACAAATAAACCATTTTTAAAACAAAAAAAGATAATTAAGCAAATAACCCAAAATAATTTTTCTAACTTTGTGCTTGATTTAAAAAAACATACCAACCACAATTATTAAAAATGAAAAAACTAAGTCTTTTCCTTTTCCTCACCATTTTAACAGGAACGCTGATGGCACAATCAGCTGCAATTACTTTTGAAAAAACCACGCATGATTTTGGAAAAATTAAAGAACTAGATGGCAACGCTGTTGTAATCTATGTTTTTAAAAACACAGGAGATGCTCCACTTGTCATCAACAGGGTACAAGCTTCATGCGGTTGCACAACTCCTTCGTGGACCAAAGAACCCATTCTACCAGGAAACACAGGCACCATCACAGCTGCATATAACCCGGCAAATCGTCCGGGCACATTTATCAAGTCAATTTCTGTCTTTAGTAATGCAGGAACTCAACCTACCTTACTCACCATCAAGGGAGATGTCATTCCTAAACCTGCTGTGATACAGTAGTCTAACTCATGGATATGCATCATAAACATCCTGAAAACGACCCTGAATTCAAAGGATTGTCTGTCAATAAGGGAGTTGACGCTGTCCCTGCTGTAAATCCATACAAATCATCCAAAGCCAAACGCCGCCAATTTACTGTCGGTGAATATGTCGCCGGTATTTTGCAGGGTGACATTGCTATTTTGAGTCAGGCTGTTACCTTGGTTGAAAGTTCATTACCAGAACATCAGCATATCGCACAGGAAGTTATCGAGAAGTGCTTACCTTACACGGGTAATTCCATCCGCCTTGGCATTACCGGTGTACCGGGAGCAGGGAAAAGCACCTTCATAGAAGCTTTGGGCATGCACCTGATCAAACAGCAACACAAATTAGCCGTACTGGCCATCGACCCCAGCAGTGAGCGTTCGAAGGGTAGTATCCTGGGTGACAAGACCAGGATGGAAGAATTATCCGTTGCCAAAAATGCATTTATCCGACCCTCGCCTGCTGCAGGTTCTTTGGGCGGAGTTGCACGTAAAACACGGGAGAGTATCATCTTGTGTGAAGCGGCCGGATTCAATACTATTTTTGTAGAAACAGTCGGTGTTGGACAATCTGAAACCGCTGTACATTCCATGGTCGATTTCTTTCTATTATTACAATTAGCCGGAACCGGCGATGAACTACAAGGCATCAAACGTGGAATCATGGAAATGGCTGATGGCATTGCCATCAACAAGTGTGATGGATCGAATGTAGATAAAGCGATGGTTGCAAAAGCGCAGTACCAAAATGCATTGCGTTTATTTCCGTTGAGCGAATCAGGCTGGTCGCCGGAAGCACATCCCTGCTCATCGATTGAAAATACGGGTATTGCAGCCGTATGGGATATGGTGATGCGATACGTGCATCATACAAAAGAAAATCAGTATTTCGATCACCGAAGAAATGGTCAATCGAAATACTGGATGTACGAAACCATCAACGAACAATTAAAAAGCGGCTTTTATCAAAATCCCGACATTCAGCAGTTGATCGAAGAAACTGAAAGGCGGATTTTGGCCAATGAAATCAGTTCGTTTGTTGGAGCGAAGATTTTATTAGAAAAATACACTACATCATCATAGCCTGAGCCACTTCGTCTGCATGTTTCTTTCCTTTTAAATCCTCAACAATGGCAAGTGCAAAAGGAATCGCAACTCCCGGACCTTTTGCAGTAAAGATATTACCTGATTTCACAATTTTCGAATCTGAAACCTTGGCATTGATTAAAAACTGCTCAAATCCCGGATAACAAATCGCTTCTTTATCTTTCAACAGACCCATTTTACCCAGAATAGAGGGTGCTGCACATATCGCAGCAATCTTTGCACCTTTCGATGCTTGAAGGGCAATCAACTCTTTCAATCCGGCATGTTTGTCTAAGTTTGTTGTACCCGGCATACCTCCCGGCAAAAAGAGCAGAAATTCTCCGTCAAAAGACACTTCCGAAAAACACTTGTCTGCCAACACGCCAATACCATGTGCACCGGACACTTTCAAATCTTCTGTAATTGAAACAGTTGTTACTTCAAAGTCCGCACGACGAAATACGTCAATCGGAGCAATGGCTTCAATTTCCTCGAAACCTTCAGCCAAAAATAGGAATACGCGCATCATTACCTCAATTTAAAATTATATGTAATTGTTCCTGTAACTGTCCCTGTTCCGGTTGAAAATCGTGTTCTTCTTGCAGCTTTCAAAGCCTCATCTCTTAAAGTTTGATTAGAAATAGTACCACGCTTTACCAATGCACTGATCACATTCCCCGAAGCATCCACCCGTATTTCCACGGTCAGAAATCCTTCAACATTTTGATTGTAGTTTGGAGTCGGCATGGTTCCCAATAAATTACGACCACTCAACGACCACGAATTACCTCCTGAAGAACCACTTCCCACAGGATTGCCTGCAGATTCTTCGCCGCTGGTCTGACCGCTGCCGGCACTGGAACCGGAGCCAAAAGAACCTCCAATTAAATCGTCAGCTCGTTGTGTAGCCTGTTGTTCTTTCTGCAATCGATCTTCAGATCTTGTTTGAGTCGTTTCAGGTTTCTTTCTTGTATCGGTGATGGCTACCGATTTATCCTTTTGGGTCAGCAACTCTTCTTTTACTTCAGTTTTGGGAGTAGTTGCTTGCACAGCAGTTTGACTTGGAGTTTGAACGGCTCCCCCACCCTCAAAAGCATCACCAAAGCTAATCATGACACCATCATCCTCATACGTTTTTAATCCTGGCAACAGGACAAAGAAAAGCAGCAGCAGGATGATAATCGCAGTGACTGCAGTTCCTATATAACCATATAATTCGGATTTCTTCATGACGCTATCATTTTGCCGAAGCTTTGGTTGCTACGACTAATTTCAACTTGTGTTGATTGGCTATATCCAACACCCGCACCACTTCTTTATATGCAATCTGCTGATCGGCATGCAAAGCGATGTAGGTAGTTGAATCCTGTGCAACCAAATCCAAAATATAGGATTCCAACATTTCCGGAGCTATTTGTCGGGGAGTTGCACTTCCTTTAGCAACAAAAAACTTTCCATTGCCATCGATCGACACCTTTGCGATAACTGAACGTGTTGAGGAGGTTGCTCTGCTCTGGGGTAAATCTAATTTGATATCATTGGGCGACGACATGGTTGAAGCCATGATAAAAAACAGCAACAAGAGAAACACGATATCAGTCATGGAAGACATCGAAAATCCGGCTTCAACTTTTATTCTTTTTTTTAGGGACATACGTTTCAATATTTAAGAAATTTTTATTCAACTCACCTTTGGCTTTATTTAACCGGTTCATTCAATAAATCTAAAAATTCCATGGTTCTGGCTTCAAGGCGACGAACAACTGTATCAACTCTGGATACTAAATAGTTATATCCAAAATAGGCGATTATACCTACAATCAAACCTGCAATTGTGGTTACCATGGCCTGATACATGCCCTGCGACAAGTCGGCGAGCTGAATGGTCCCGGTATTGTTAAGCGACATGTTATAAAAAGTGGTTACCATCCCCGTGACAGTGCCCAGGAAACCAATCATGGGAGCACCACCTGCGATGGAAGCCATGATGACAAGGCCCTTTTCCAAATTGGCAATTTCCATGTTGCCCACATTCTCAATCGCAACCAACACGTCATTCATCGGTCGACCCAACCGACTGATTCCCTTCTCAACCATCCGTGCAATGGGGTTATTGGTATCTTTACACAATTTCTGAGCTGATTCAATTTTTCCATCATAGATGTAATCCTTGATGCGATTCATGAACGATTTGTCCTCTTCGAGCGCTTGTTTCAAAGTAACCAAACGTTCTATAAAAAGGTAGATTGCAAGCGCAAGCATGAGAGCAAGAATAATGACTATCGGACCGCCATAAGTAGCCATGGTCCATAAATTCATTCTTTCGGTAGTTACAGCTACAACCGTTGACTCATCCACGAGGTTTGTCTGTAATAAGATAAGCATTAAATTATTCATTTTTAATAGATGTTGTGTTTATTTATTTGATTTTTATACTTTCTAATCGTTAATTCCAGCCCGTCATACAGCGCATCCGAAATCAGTGCATGTCCAATGGAAACTTCGTCAATCCAGGGAATACACTGAATCAGATAATGCAAATTCTCCAAACTTAAATCGTGACCGGCATTTAAGCCAAGACCTAATTTCTGTGCAAGTTCCGCAGCCTTTACGAATGGAGCAATAGCTGCTTCTTTATCAATCAGATAATTAGAAGCATATGGTTCGGTATAAAGTTCAACCCGATCCGCACCTGTTTTGGCTGCATATTCAATATTTACCAAGTCTGTATCAACAAAAATTGAAACACGGATACCATCTTGGTGGAAGCTACTGATTACTTTGTTCAGAAAATCACAATGCTTGACAGTATCCCATCCGGCATTGGAAGTGATGGCTTCCGGTGGGTCCGGAACCAGGGTAACCTGATGCGGCCTGACTGATTTCACCAATTGAATGAAACTTTCAGAAGGATAACCTTCAATATTCAATTCGGTTTGCAACAGCGGCTTTAAATCCAATACGTCCTGATAACGAATATGCCGCTCATCAGGACGAGGATGAACTGTAATCCCCTCGGCACCATAACGTTCACAATCCAGAGCAACCTGACAAATGTTTGGCACGTTTCCCCCTCTCGCATTTCGAATGGTCGCAACTTTATTTATATTTACACTTAGTTTGGTCATGGATATGAAAAAATTTGCAAATTCAATTAATATATGCTTCCTTTGCAAGACATTATTTTTCTTTTATTTCAGTACAAAAATAAGCGAAAAAAGCGAACAAAAAAAATATGACAATAGCCATCTTCGGAAATACCTTTCGCCCTACCATCCTGTCGATTATGGAATTGATATTTAAGTACTTTGATAACAAAGGGGTAAAATTACTGCTTGAAAAAGAACTCTTTGAGTATTACAAAAAAAACTCCATCAACGACTTCAATCAAAATCACATCATTGTACACGATGATTTTCATGCCGATCTTGCATTGAGTATTGGTGGCGATGGAACATTTTTAAATACCGCGGCTCGCATTGGTTCAAAAAACATACCAATTTTGGGAATCAACAATGGAAGATTGGGATTTCTGGCCGATGTATCGGGAGATGAGTTGGAAAATGCATTGAAAGCCATCATGGAAAACAAAATATCGGTCGAAGAACGCACACTGCTCAAAGTGGAATCTTCCGACGGTCGTAAAATTGTGTATCCCTATGTTTTGAATGATGTATCCATACTGAAACACGATAATTCTTCGATGATGAGTATCATTACCGTGTTGAATGGAGAAGCCGTACACTCCTATCACGCCGACGGATTAATTATTGCAACACCAACAGGCTCTACTGCCTATTCAATGAGCGTGGGTGGTCCGCTCATGGTTCCACAAGCTCAAAACATCATTCTCTCTCCAATAGCATCTCACAGTATGACAGTTAGGCCATTGGTAATTCCAGATGACTGGGTGATTGATCTGGAGATACAAAGCAGGAGTGGTTGTTACCAAGTCACGATGGACGGTAGAACATTGATATTTGATGAAAATGTAAAAATACGTGTTTGCAAAGGAGAATACAAAATCAAAGTAGCTAAACAACTTAATCACACCTTTTTTGATTCTTTGAAGAGTAAATTGATGTGGGGATTAGACAAGCGGAATTGAATGGGAAATTCAAAAACAACTATCATTCCGGGCCCAATCGGAGTATTCGATTCAGGATATGGCGGATTGACTATCCTGGAGGAAATCAGAAAGAAATTGCCTGAATATGATTATATCTATTTAGGTGATAATGCCCGCACACCCTACGGCACACGTTCATTTGATGTGGTATATAAATACACCCTCGAATGTGTTACCAAATTATTTGACATGGGTTGTCATTTGGTTATTTTGGCATGTAATACCGCTTCTGCAAAAGCTTTGAGGAGCATTCAGCAAAATGACTTGCCTAAAATCGACCCCAATAAACGTGTACTGGGTGTAATTCGTCCGACCATAGAAGCGATTAGCAATTTATCCAAAACAAAACAGGTCGGGATTTTCGCAACACCCGGAACCATCCAATCAGAATCCTATCCGATTGAAGCTAAAAAAATCTGTCCTGAAATTACCATGATTTCGGAAGCTTGTCCGATGTGGGTACCATTGATTGAAAACAACGAACATTTGTCGCCGGGTGCAGACTTTTTTGTTCAGAAAAACATCAGTCAATTGCTTGAAAAAGAACCAAATATTGACAGCGTCATACTCGGCTGCACGCACTATCCACTCATAATTCCTACCATCAAGAAGTATATGCCAACGCATATTCAAATTATTTCCCAAGGAGAAATTGTCGCAAACAGTCTTGAAAACTATTTAGAGAGACATCCCGAAATTTCTATTAAATGCACAAAGACCGGACAGGTTAGCTATTTCACTACAGAATCTGCCGAGAAATTTACCAGTTCTGCAACACTGTTCCTGAATAAAAACATTCAGGCAACCCATCTGGATCTTTAAAAATTAGTTTTCAGCAGGTTCCTTTTGATCCTCTATTGGTTTTTCTTTACCCTTATCCGAAGTTTGAATGGGTCTTGATTTTGGTAAAGGGTCTGCTTCATGAAATCGATTCGCCGAAATATGTTTTGTTTCAAGATGTGGTAATCCATAAAGCAATTTTGGACTAAAAATTATTAACAGCGGTATAGCAATATAAAGACCTCTTACAACATTTACCATCATGTGCATGTAATTGATCAGTTCTGTTTTTTCATATGACATCGAGAACATGTAGTTCAAAACCAATAACAATGCTGATATAATAAAAATCATAGTCAACAAAATCCTCAGTCTGACATTCGTATAATTATGTTGGAATTTTAACTGTCCTTTAAGTAATCCGAACTTAACACGAACCTTCCTCAAAGCATAAAAACAAACAATTAAATACACAAAAAGTTGAATTACCCTTGTTGTATGATTCCAGGTTACGGGATAAAATGTATTGATATTCAGACCCCTTAAATGCTCAAAATTTTGGAGAATGTATTCTGAAATTGAATATTTCTCCTCGTATGACAACAACATATATGGAATAAATGCCACAAGGTGAATAAGAACCGGAATAAAATGCAACAAGTCTTTTTTATTAAAATAAAACTGGTTGTGCGCAATCCCCCGTACAAAAAAGTACAACGCAGGAGCTTTGATAAAAAACAATGGAGAAATGATAAACAAGTAAGTATAGAAATCAATATTTCCTCCAAAATTAAATGTACTCAGCAATGCAGACTCAAGTGCGAAAAGAATCAAAAAAACGGCAAGATAAATCACATTTTTATTGACCCTCCAGTTATAGGAAACAATCATAAATGCAATAATGATATTAACTGCTGAAAAAAAATAGATAAATGTTGTAACCATGCAAGATAAGTTTTAGTTGAATAAAATTACTGGTGTTCTACACGCAACAAATCATTGACTGTCTTAACCGGATTGAAAGTAGCAATGGGCACTTCAACAAATACTGTATTCCAATCCGACATTGCACCATTCCAAAGTCCCGGTAATTCAAGTGCTTTTAGTGCTTTGCCATTTTTAGATTTCAATGAGATAAAACCAGTATTTTTATCAACATGATTCAATAAATCAAATTTTTCTCCTTTGTAATTTTTCACACTACACACCAAATCAACCGGATTAAAGTGTGTTGATTTCAACATAATTTCTTTTGCTTTCGGATTATGCATGTCAATTTGAGAACTTTCTAAAATTTGGGGTGAAATTGTACCATCTTGATTGACAGTCAGGAAAGGCCCACCACCCGGCTCGCCGGTATTTTTAACCATGCCACAAACACGCATTGGTCTGTTTAATTTACTTTGAAGATATTGCTGCAGTTCCATGCCCGACAAATCGGCAATGCCGGGATGTATAATATTCAGACTACGTTCACAAAAATCGGCAATTTTCCACAACTGTTCATCAGAAAGAAGTTGGCGATCCATGGCACGCAAAAATTGAAATGCTTTGCGTTGCAATTTCACCAACAAACCCGCTATCATCTTCTTATAAATAATGGTAGGATTCTTTAAAGCATCCGGAACAACATTATCAATATTTTTAATAAAAATGATATCCGCATCCAAATCATTTAAATTTTCAATCAGAGCACCATGCCCACCGGGACGAAATACCAACGATTCATTTTCACGGAAAGGCTGGTTGCTTTCATCAGCAGCGATGGTGTCGGTAGAGCTTTTTTGTTCAGAAAATCCAATTTGAAATGTTGCATGATATTTATTCGAATAATCCGAAAGCACAGTTTCCAAATGTTGCTCAAACAACAATTTATGTTCGCTTGATACTGTGAAGTGAATATTTACTTTATGCTGATTATTCATGGTGTACAATGCACCTTCGGCAAGATGTTCCTGCACAGGAGTTCTAATTTCATCTTTGTAGCGATGAAAAAGGAGCAAACCTTTTGGTAGGGAACCATAGTTTAATCCGCTTTTGTTTAATAGATTATCAACAATAATTTTAAATTCACCTTCCAACATCAATGCAGGGATGTTTTTACCGGTGTTATGCATGCAGCTTGCATTGAGAGCATCATAAAAAGCGAATTTATCAATTTCATTAAAAAATTGTATTTCAGGAGTTTTCACCGGCTTATCGGATTCTCCATCTAAAAACTCAAACAAATCTTTGAACATGCGACTTGC
>JAUSNQ010000090.1 GCA_030655595.1 Paludibacter sp. | reverse complement strand
CAATAATTTTCCATTTGATTTTTCTGAGTGATTATTAGTGATTTATATAATGAAATTTATGAAGAACACACGTATTTGGATTAATTATGGAAAAAAAGATACAGTTGTTTGTGTATAATAATCTATTTTTGTAATCATATAACTCGAATATTATGAAAACGCACATCTTTTTTTTGTTATTGATTTGCACATTCGTCAAACTGACAGCTCAGGAAATTAATTTTGAGCATATTGCAGCTAATAATGGTTTATCCCAAATATCTGTTATGACCGTTTATCAGGATGAACACGGATATATGTGGTTTGGTACCAGAGAAGGGTTGAACCGTTTCGATGGGCAGGATATTGAAGTTTTTCTTTCGGATGAAACCGACAAAAGTGGATTGCCCAGTAATATAATCAACACGATTATTGGGGATCAGAATGGCACATTGTACATTTTATGTGGTTATAAACATTTGGTTTCTTTCGATAAAAGATACAATAGATTTCAGGTAATACACGATGAATGTCAGACTATTTCACAAGGGAAAACCAATTTATGGTTTGCTGTTAACAACAAAATCATTCAGTATAATTTTTCAGAAAAAAAAACCGTTGATTATTTTATTGTAAATCAAAAATATCCTGTTAAAAAAATATATGAAGCCAGTAATGGAAAATTATATATTGGAACAGAAGCAGGATTGGCAGTGCTCGATGACAATAAAGTATTTAATATGGTCATTCCCAACAACAATATTTCATCGATTTTTGAGGATTCAAAAAAGAATATTTGGGTGGGTACGGCCGACAATGGTGTTTTTAAAATTAACAGAACCGGATTAATCAATCAATACACACATCAGAAGAATACACCGTATTTTCTTTCCAGCAATATCATACGGGATTTTTGCGAAGATAATTACGGTCAAATCTGGGTTGCTACTTTTACCGGATTAGATAAAATCATTCCCGAGAGCGGACAGATTGTAAATTATAAAAATTATGGCGATAAGCCGACCGATTTATCGCATACTTCCATATATGCGTTGTTCAAAGATAAGCAAGGAACTATTTGGATAGGAACGTATTATGGCGGTATTAATTACTTCAACCCCGAAGCCAATATCTATACCTATTTTTATCCCGGTTCAAATAATCCTAAAACAATCAACTTCCCGATTGTTGGCAAAATGGCCGAAGATAAGGATGGAAATTTATGGATATGTACCGAGGGTGGGGGATTGAATTTCTATAATCGTAAGGATCAAACTTTTAAGTTTTTTAAAGCGAATGGAGAAAATGCTATTGCTCATAATAACTTAAAATGTATCTGGTATAACCCAGGTAATCACAAATTATATTTAGGTACCCACATGGGCGGTTTGAATATCTATGACATCAAAAATAACAAGTTCAAACACATTACAACCCGTAACAATGCTATGATGCCTAACAATGTCATTGAAGCAATGCATCCATATCGGAACAAACTGATAGTGCTGACACAAAAGGGTGTTGTCTGGTTAGATATCGAAACGGAAACCATCACACCTTTTTTTGATGACCATAAAATCAGGGATGCCGTTGGAACACAGATTACTACGCTGACTGTTGATTCAAAGGATAATTTATGGTTAGCAGAAACAGATGGAGGTCTGAAAAAGTATAATTTACGAACTGGTCAATTGCAAAAATATGCACATGATTTTGAAAAACCCGGTTCAATCGGACGACACAATATTACCCGTATTTATGAAGACAGAAGAGGCAGGTTGTTGTTTTCTTCCCTTGGGTCAGGCTTATTTCAGTACCTTCCTGATAAGGATATTTTCGTTCGCTACTCTGCGGCACTTAACGGATTGATGTCGGATTTTATCTACGACATTACTGAAACTACTTATGGTTACTTGTTTTTGCTGACGAACAAAGGTGTGAATCTGTACGATCCTGATACGAATAAAAGTCAGTATCTCGACAGGAGTCGCGGTCTGCCTCTTGACATGATTAATGTAGGTTGTGGCATTTATGCAACACTTAACGGAGAAGTTTTTGTAGGTGGAATCAATGGCATGGCATCTTTCTTTGAGAATCAAATAACACCTGTACCCAAAGATTATCAATTGTTCTTTTCCGAATTCTTTTTGAATAATGAGTTAGTTAACCCTTTGGATAAGGGCGGTATATTAAAGTATGCTCTGCCTTATCAGAAAAGTATGAAATTATCGTACAAGCAGAATAATTTTTCAGTGAAGTTTGCCGTTTCAAATTATATTAAGGCCAATAAGACTCTTTATGAATACAAGTTATCGGGACTTGATGACAAGTGGATTCATGCGAAAGATCAGACTATCAGTTACTCAAATCTCCGACCAGGTTCTTATGTGTTGCATGTGCGTGAAATAACGGGTAATAGTCAGTCTGATAAGGCGAAAGAAATTAAACTTCCCATCCTTATCGCACCACCCTTTTACGGGTCCATAGCTGCTTATGTCTTTTATATTTTGCTGATAGCATTTATGTTATGGCGTATCATAGCATTCAATAAATCAAAGATTTTACTGAAAACATCATTGGAATATGAAATTCGTGAGAAGGAAAGAATCAAAGATTTAAACCAAATGAAACTGCAATTTTTTACAAATATCTCCCATGAGTTCAGGACGCCTTTGACACTGATAATCGGTCAAATTGAGTCCATGGATCAGATGGAGAATATCACTCCGACCATTCACAACAAACTAGTTAAGGTATATAAGAATGCAACGCATTTGAGAAATCTGATTACTGAGCTGCTCGATTTCAGAAAACAGGAGAGGGATTTGCTCGCAATAAAAGTATCCAATCAGGATATTGTAGGTTTTGTGAAAAATATTTATCAGTCATTCAACGATATGGCCGCTGACAGAAAGATTGATTATACCTTTTTTTCAGTTGAAAAAAACATACCAATCTGGTTCGATGCAGTTCAGTTACAAAAAGTGTTTTATAATCTGATTTCGAATGCATTTAAATACTCAAACGACAATAGTTCCATTTCAGTGAGGATAGAACGTAAGTCGGATCAGGTAAAGGTCAGTGTGAGTGATTCTGGTGTTGGAATAGCTGAGGAAGAATTAGAAAAAATCTTCGAACGTTTTTATCAGCCCAAAAATCAACCTGGTAGCGCATCCAAGGTGTTCAGTACAGGTGTCGGACTAGCATTATCCAAAGGAATTGTAGAATTACATCATGGAGAGGTTAAGGCGACAAAAAATAAAGATACCGGAACCACTTTTATGGTTACACTACTCATCGGTAGTGATCATTTCTCTTCAGAAGATAAATCTGTTAACAATGAAATGGATATGAACAATATTGTTGAGACAGAATTGCCTGATAAATTATTTTTAGAAACGATCCTAGGTGTTAACGATGAAGATAGCAGGAATCGGTCAACCATTTTAATTGTGGAAGATAATGAAGAGATGCTCCAATTTCTGAGTGATATTTTTTCTCCAATTTACCATGTGGAAACAGCAGTTGACGGATTAGATGCCATTGAAAAAGTAAAAAATTTACAACCTGATATTGTATTGAGCGATGTGATGATGCCCAATATGAGTGGTAAAGAATTATGCGCCAAGTTGAAAACCAATTTTGAAACCTCACACATCCCTGTAGTTTTACTTACTGCTGATTCTACGGAAGAGCAAAATATTGAAGGATTGATGTTGGGGGCCGACGATTATATCACCAAGCCCTTTAATGTGAAAGCATTGATAAGCAGGTGTAACAACCTTATTATTAGTCGAAAACGCATGCAGGAGAAATTTTTCAAACAAACTGATGATGTACCGGTATCACTTGCAACAAATAAAATGGATCAGGAATTACTTGAAAAGGCGACCAAAATTGTGATGAAATACATTGATGATCCTGAATTTGATGTTTCACTTTTTGCAAGCGAAATGGCTTTGGGTCGGAGTAAACTGTATATCAAGCTAAAAGGAATTACCGGCATGACGCCCAATAACTTTATCCTGAATATCAGACTTAAAACTGCTGCAAATTTACTTACAACCGAGAATGAGTTGAATATCTCAGACATCACTTATAGATTGGGATTCAGTACACCGCGTTATTTCAGTAAATGTTTCAAGGAATTATTCGGATTGTCGCCTCTCCATTACAGAAAGGCGAACAATCCTGCTTTTGCCAATAAAGAAATTACTCTGGAAGAAGAAGAGGAATCAATGTAAATCCCCATTTGTAATTGCGGTTTGCGTGAAGGATGAATTTCTCGTTTATCCGTGCACCCCAACTGTCGTACCCGCCTACTCCCTGTTGATTTTTGTCGAGGCAAACTTCGATGAAATCCCGTGGGGTGATGTCGTTGATATGGTGCATCCTGCGTAATACATTTTTGGCTTTTTGAGTATCTCTATTGTCAATTTCTTCCTGACTATAATTTTGCCACTGGTAATCGTGTTGATTTGCTTCTTCTGAATCAAAGTCTTCTACCGAATTTCTCATGGCATTGAATCCGAAGGTATCATGGCTTCTGATCATCAATCCAGTTCCATTGTTATTTATTAATTTCAGCCATCGAGTATCTGTACGGTGGCCATTCTCCTGCGGTCTTACATAAGGGAAATATATGTCTTCGGCCGTTGTTTTGTATAATCCTACGATGGTGCCACGGTTGCGGTCGATGTAGTTTTCTTCCGGACCGCGACCAAAATAGCTGATGTTGTTCATCGTTTTGGGTATGCGGAACCGTACACCCAAACGCGGCAATTCAGGAATTGATGATTTTTCACCCGTCGTAAAATGGGCAAGTACATCCATTTTTCCATCAGGCATGATCGTGTAGGTCAGTTTGTATGTGTTACCCTTCGTTAAGGCATATACAACTGAAATGATGGCATGCTCTCCTTGCATAAAAATATTGGTTTCTTCCAAACTGAATTGCTTACTCAATTCCTTCCAGATTTGAAGTCTTTGAGGTGCTCCATTGCCGTAATCATTGTCGTTGGGAGCCCTCCAGAAATTGGGTTGAATGCCAAAGCCATCCTGAATATATTCTCGACCTTTAATCTTATACGAATTAAGAGTTCCAGTTACTTTATTGAAAGCGACATATACATCGGGAGATGAAACGATAATTGAGTTGTCATTTTCTTCTGTTTTCAGTTTCTTGCCTTTTGATGTATACACAATTCTTTCGGATTCCACAGGCAACTGAAACTGGTCAAAAGCAATGACATGTCCCACTGGAATCAGAGCTTCTTCCGATTTAGTTTTTACTTCGAAATTGATGAAGTATTCAACTCCAGGTTTTGAGCTTACGCCCTTCAAAGGAATTGTTACAATTTCATGCTGTTGGGGTTCTAAACTTAGTTTCAGTTCTCCTGAATGCAGCGTTTTCTCGTTAGCCATAACTTTATAATACACTGCATATTTCGACAAGTTGGTAAAATAGAACCGGTTGGTAATTTTAATCTGACCTTTCGATAAATCAACCGCATCGAAACCCACATTTTGATGGGTATATTTTACTTCAGCCAAAGCAGGATGGGGTTTTCTGTCGGGGTTGACAAGTCCATTGCAAAGAAAGTTGCCATCGCTGGGTTGATCAACACCATAATCTCCACCATAAGTAAAGTATTCCACCCCGTTTTCGTCAACAGCAAGCAATCCCTGATCGACCCAATCCCAGATAAAACCTCCTTGCAGGTTGGGATATTTGTAGATGGCTTGCCACTGTCCCCATAGATTTCCGGTAGAATTGCCCATGGCATGTGCATATTCCGAAGGCATAACGGGTCGATCGGTGCCAAATCTTCCTAATGAATCAAGTGTTTGAGCACTCGGATATTGAGGAACATACATATCCGTATTCCACTCCCACAAAGCTCTTTCGTAGTTCACGGGACGATTCATCAGATTTTTTTCAGCATTTTTGAGCCATAAATAAGTCTGATAAAAATTGTAACCATTCCCTGCTTCGTTGCCGAGCGACCAGAAGGTCACTGAAGGATAATTTTTATTTCGCTCGAACATGTTGATAGTCCGCTCCATGATAGGTTTCAGCCAATCGGGGTTATTGCCTAAGCCACCACCTTTTCTCAGACTGTAAAACATGCCATGTGCTTCAATGTTGGCTTCATCATACACATAAATTCCGTACTCATCACACAATTCATAAAACCTGCGACTTTGAGGATAATGGCAGGTACGAACGGCATTGATGTTATGTTGTTTCATCAGTTCAAAATCTTTTTTCATCAACACTTCGGTTACATAATGACCTGTTTTGGGGTCGTGCTCGTGGATGTTGACACCTTTCAATTTGATGGGCTGTCCGTTTACCAAAAACAGCGTATGTGGTACGCCCTGCGGATTTTGTTCAGCAACCTGTTTGATTTCAATCCTCCTGAAACCCACTCGGAACGGAATGATTTCCGTGGTGGTATCACCTTCTTTCAAGGTAATCAGTAACTGGTACAGATTGGGTGATTCGGAAGTCCAGGTTGCAACACCCGGCAAGATTTTTTCAAATGAACTAGTAAAAATACTTTCTGCTCCGACCTGAATTTTATTGGTTGCATCTGCAACAGTTTTACCCTTTGCGTCAATCAATTCGTATAAAACTGTCAAATCTTTTCGGTTCTTTTCTTTATTTACGATATCCACATCCAATTTGAAAATCCCATCCGCATAATTATCTTTC
The DNA here is from genome assembly GCA_030655595.1 of Paludibacter sp. The sequence continues at coordinate 16,786 of JAUSNQ010000090.1, read as the reverse complement.
AGTGTAGAAACAACACGGAAATCTTTCACGGATGTTTTCGGTTGTGAATAGATAAACACATCCCTTTCGATGCCACTGATGCGCCAGAAATCCATGCATTCGAGGTAGGAACCGGTTGTCCACCTGAAGACTTTGATAGTCAGTGTGTTATTCCCGGGTTTAGTAAATTGCTTGATGCGAAATTCAGCAGGGTTTTTAGAATCCTCGCTATAACCCACAAATTCACTGTTCAGGTATATATATGCGCCTGATTTTACACCCCCTATCTGTAGGAATATTTCCCTGTCATTCCAATCGTCAGAAACTTCAAATTCGCGGCGATAAACACCTGCGGGTATTGCATCCGGCAGGGTAGGAGGTTTTGGGTTTCGAGGCTGAAATTCATAGCCCAAATTGGTGTAAATGGGGATTCCGAACCCCTGCACTTCCCAATTCCCAGGGACTTTAATATTCTCCCATACGATGTCAGTTGCGGTATGATTCGTGATGTTCTCAGGCAATGCTCTGTAATCATCTGTGTAATAAAATTGCCAGATGCCGTTTAGCAATTTATAATATGGACTGTTTTCAAACTTCCCTGTCAGCGCATCATTTTTTTTATCGTAACTCATGAAGGCTGTTCTGGGATATTCCTTGTTGATGGCATAAGCATCAATATCCTGCCAGTATGGTTTCTTGTGTTGTGATGTCAACTGCAACGGTAAGAAATTTACACAAATGATGATGAGTAAGATGATGGAATTTTTTATCATGATGAATGGTCTTGATGAAATAAGATTTTTACGAAACTGAACATGCAAATTATTAGGTGCTCTCACAAAAAGCGAAAACAAAGTAAATACATTTTTCCTATAAATAAAAACCATTGTATCCAATTGCAGTTTATATGCTGTGTCATGAATACAATGGTTTAACTTGAATCACACTGAAAATCAGTTTTAACTCATTTACAACATAATCTTCTGAGATTTCGAGCCTGCTTTTACAATGTATAACTGATTGGCAGGAAGTACAATTTCATTCATGCCTTCTTTTGCCTGCAATGAAACCATTAATTTGCCCATGACGTTGAATATCTGAATCACGTTAATATCACCATCATTTTGAATGAATACTGTTCCATTGTTACCATACATAGAGATGCCTTTTTGGAAAGCTGAAGTATTGGTTGAAGGACCCGGATTGAATTCGTAGGCACCAATGTCGTAACCGGTGCTTTGCGGACGCTCTGTTCCTGTAATATCAGTTGTTATAGAGAGAATAGTTTTTCCTGCATTAACAAGTGCCGATGTTGACATTGTTGCCCAGTTTGCCGCATTAAGTGAAGTTATGTCATCTCCTGTAACAGCTTTGCCAATGAAATTTGTAGGGCTCACAAAATCAGCATAAAACACACCACCTGTCGAACCGGAATTTGTCTGGTCGATTATAACTTTACCAGTCAAATCAGCTTCAAAATCAACTGGTGAAACTTGCGACTCAACAAAACGATCATCGAAAGCACAATGAATCAGTTTGTTGGTAGTCAGAGTTGTTCTTACTCTCACGTGATATGGTGCCAGAGTGCCTACGCTGCCATTACCCCAGAAAACGCAATTGGTAACATCAGCTTGTACATTGTTATAGAATATTCCAGCACCGCCATAATTGGTTGTGAGCATTTTGTTATTAACTACCGTGCAGTTGATGAAACTAATTGCACCGGCATATCCTAAAATATTGTTGATAAAAGCTCCTCCGCCACCTGCAGCAACCGAACTTGATTCATTATTTGCAATGACACAATTTTCAAACGTATAGGTTGCAGTTGATGCTGTTTGTTGACCGTCTGTCATGATACCTCCACCAGTTCTATATGCACTGTTGTTGGTTATGAAATTATTGGCAATAAGAACCGGTGATGTAATTGTAGCACTTGTCCATAATGGGTCAATAGAAATACCGCCTCCTAAAGAGGTGTTGGCAGCATTACCTGTTATGGTACAGTTTTTAATAACAATCGTGTTTGAATTTGCTTGTGGCATAATGAATACACCGCCTCCCTGACATTTCCCACTATAGGTAAGGGCTTGTGTCGAAGCGTTTTTATTGGTTGCAGTATTGTTTCTTACGATTGAATTTTCAAGTTTACCGGCAGCCATGTAAACACCACCACCACTAACACCTGAATTAGCGCCTGCTAATCCATCAACGATGTTATTTTCAATGGTACAATTCCTGATTACCGCTTTTGAAGCATCTGGTCTGATTCGAATACCGCCACCTCCGTGTTTATCTGTTCTGGTGTCTGTGCTGGTGGTGATATTATTCTGAACGATACAATTGATTACTTTAATTGAATCAAGGTCTCCACCCTGTATATAGATACCTGCACCACCCCAGTTAGTGTCTTTGTTATTCTGAACGATACAATTATCCAGAATAGCATTTCGTTGCATAAAAATTCCTGCACCACCACCACTGCTAAGACCCTTTTGAATGGTAAAACCACTCCAGGTTGTTGCTGAAGCCATTGCCGGAGCGTTGAGTACCCTGTTGGTGTTGTTGCCTTCGAGTATAGTCAAAGAAGCATCCATACTTCTCTGGCTGCGTTCAGTTTCAGTACCGGCAAATCCGCCGTAGAAATTAATGCCGGTTTTCCAGTTTAATGTCGTTGCTGAGACATAGGTTCCTTGTTTTACCCATACTTCATCGCCGGCAACAGGACTGCCTGCTAAAGCTGCAGCGGGACTGGCATAAGCGGTTGCCCAAGATAAACCATCGCTTCCGCTACCTGTTGGGCTAACATAATAAACAGTTGCATGTAGAGTTGCAACAACTGCTATCAGAAAAAAAAGTAAATTAAATCGCTTCATATACATTGAATTTAAAAAAGAGGTTAATAAATCGTTTTTACATTTAAAACTGATGCAAATATAGATTGATAAATTTTTTTCTACTGTAGCATTTTATCCGCTTTTGTGTATAGAATTGTTTGGTAAAAAAAAACGTACAAACAATTTGATTTTGTTTGTACGTTTTTAAGTTGTTGGTCAGGCTTTTATCTGACAATAATTTTCTTTATCATATCGCCTGCCTTTACAATGTATAGTTGATTTGACGGGATTTCTATGTAATTTGTACCATCAAAAACCTGTTGCGTTTTAATTAATGTTCCATGAGTCGAGTACACTTCGATTTGTTTGATGTTAAGTTCATTTTCAAAAACAATTCTTCCTTGGGTTCCATATATAATCAGATTTTGATCTTGTTTTGAATTTACACCCGATGTTGTGCTATACTCGTAAGCTCCAATATCTGAATAATCACCCTGTGGTCTGGCTACTCCTGCAATATCATCGCTTATGTAATCATCTCCGGCATCGATACAAACCGAACCTGCTGATAATCTCCAATTGGCAGTAAGCGCATCAGCAGCACCGTAGCCTGCTGTGGTTGAAGGAGCTACGAATGCAGGTCCGTTTGTGGCAGTATTGCTTATATCAAGTGCTAAATTATCTCCAAGTGTAGAAGCACTCAATTCAGCGAAGTCTTTGTTGTATTCCTGAATACCTGAAAAGATGATGGTAGCTGCCTGAGCATTCACCCTTAATTGTCTTTCGCCAACTTGTCGTCCTGTAGCTTCGTTACCCCACAATAGAACATTTTTAAGTGTTGCTTTGATGGTATGATTTGCAGTACCCTGCATGAAAATTCCACCACCGCCATAATTTCCGGCAAGATTTTTCACTATTGTTGAATTTGTAATGTTCAATACACAACCTACATTGAGATGTATGCCACCACCTGCATTTGTCTGTGCTGTATTGTTAGCGATTACAGAATTGATGATGTTCAATGTAAATCCATCTCCGGTTTGCGCAGTTGCTGCAGTTGCAAAGATTCCACCACCTACTACATTCGTTTTATTATTGGCAATGATGGTTTTTGAGATGGTGTAGTTGCCATGATACTGACCTGACCAGCGTGGATCTATGATGACAGCACCCCCTCTGGAGTTACTTGTAGAGTTAGTAATTACACAACCTTCAATCAATACTGTATTGGCTGCAACATCAACTTTTTCAGGAACAATAGCGATTGCACCACCCGTAAAATTATTATTGTTGTAGGAAGGGTTGGCACTGTTTGTAATATGATTCTCATTCAATACACAATTGCGGATAATACCTTCATAAATGTAGATTCCTGCTCCCATTCCTTCCAGTGCTCCTGACGCTGATATGCCTTCGATGGTATTGTTTGTTATATTACAATTACTGATTTCAGCCATTTTCGAACCGCTTTTAACATAAACGGCTGCTCCACCCAGTTGAAAAGTATTATCGGTTGAAACTTTTATTTTATTGTTCATCAGATCAGAGTTGTTCAAGGTGACAGGGATGAAGTCGCTCGAAGAAGACATGTAAACAGCAGCACCTGAACCATTGATTGACATGCAGTTTTTTATTATGCAATTGTTTAGAGTACAATTTCCTGAAAGTTTAACGCCAGAGCCAACATTTTTACCGTCAAATGTAAAACCATCCCATGTGGTAGGTTCATTCAAGTCAGTACTGAACAATAACCTGAAATTTACGGCTACCTCATTTTTATGACTGATGATGGTCAATGCCGGATTGGTGCTTCTGCTTTCAAGTGTTGTTTCTGATCCGGAAAAACCTCCATATACGTTGATACCTTCTTTTATCAACAATTGAGTTTCTTCGTTATCAATCACATAAGTACCCTGTGCAACCCACACCTGATCACCATTAGTTGCTGCAGTAAGTGCAGTCTGAATTGAATTGTAAGCATTGCTCCATGTTAAGCCGGTTGAATTATTTCCAGTCTGACTTACATAATACACCGTTGCAGCATTTGCATGGCTTACGAACAAGAAGATAACAAAAAGGAGTTTGAGTTTTTTCATAATGTTTTTTTTAATGTTTATAATAAAATTTGTTTTGATAATAATGAGACAAATATACAATAGTGTTTAATCTGCTACTGTTGTTTTTTGTCCGGATTTGTGTATAGTTTTATTCGAAAAGATTTCTGCGTTATAAACAATGAAATAATAATGTTTATCAGTTTACCATTCCGGATTTTGCTCTAATGATTTATTTTTTAATAGTTCTGATGCAGCAATCGGGAAAAAATACATTTTGGTTGAGAATTGTCGCTCTTGCACCAAATTATTCATATCAGTAGTAAAACTGCCATCTTGTTCTTTGATGATTTTTACTCCACGAATTTTCAATAAATTATCCAGTTGGGCAGGATCGTCGTATAATTTCCAGCGTCGGACATCAAAAAAGCGGTGTTCTTCAAATGCCAACTCCAAACGTCTTTCGTTGCGGATGAGTTCCCGCATTTGTTCCTTGTTTAAACCTGCCTGTACATCCGATGGTCTGAATCCTGCACGTAAGCGCAATGCCTTTAATGCGGCATACACTTCAGCGTCAGGTCCATAAGCTTCATTACGGGCTTCCGCATAATTGAGGTAAATTTCAGCAAGACGGATGAGTATCCATGTTCTGGTAATATTAACAGTGCGACCATCCCAGACAGCATGAGGTAAGAGGAATTTCTTCAGATAGTATCCCGTCTGACTAACATTGGGATATGCTCCCGGTCCATCGGCACCTCCTACAAAACTTTCCACAACAGCTGTTTTGTCATTAACAGTAAAGCTTGTTCCATTAGCGAGAACAGTCATCGCTAATCGCGGATCACGGTTATTGAAAGGATTCGCGGGATTATAACCTGAAGTAGGATCGGTTATAGCTTTTCCATTGCTCATCGGGAATGCATCTACCAGATTCTGGGTGGGATTTGTCAGGCCTTTTGAGCCAAAAGAAATTGGTGCATTCAGTTGCTCAATTGTAGTATTTGTATTATATTGAGTTGAGAAAACAATTTCCTGATGGTAAAGAGGTAACACCGAATTTGTTGTAAATAAATCAGTCATATTTACGGTGGAAGTAAACCTGTTCAAACCGTAAACTTTTGCTCCACTTCCATTTTCATTTACCGTATAATCAATTATTTCTTTTGCAGCTAATGCTGCCTGTTGCCAACGTGTTTCGTCATTTGTTGGGTTAAATAGCGGACTTGCCCAATACAACAGCACCCTTGACTTCAGTGCTTTAGCTGCCCCTGATGTGCTGCGTCCAAGTTCTTTAGCATCATTATAACCCACAATAACGGGTTCAGCGCCATATTTCCTGGGTAATCTTGCAGCTGCTGAATCACAATCAGCCAGAATAAATTCAAAACAGTCGTCAACAGAAGCTCTTTGCAGGTTAGCTGCCTCTTCCGGTGTTAAAATATTATCTGTAAGGGGAATACCACCATATCTTTTGAGTAACTCAAAATAGAAATAGGCTCTCAGAAAAAAGGCTTCTCCCTTCATTCTTTCTCTTGTTCTAAGTATGCTTTCGTCGGTTCCAAGTGCATTTGACGTTCTTGGAAGCGGTACATCATCAATTTTTAAAAGAAAAGTATTAACTTTTCGGATACCCTCATAGTTTTTATTCCATACGTTTTCAATCACATTGTAAGGACTCCAGTTTCCGTTGTAAAAGCCGTGAATACTACTCAATGGATCAGGACAAACAGCATCATCCGTTGCTGCATCGAGCATGGCTCCTGAAATACGGTTGTAACCATTGGGTAAATTGTGGTATGCGTTATTTAAAAAACCAAATGCTCTCAGATTATTTTCCCAGATACCTTTCTCACTTAAAGTTCCATCAAGCTGAGGTTCCAACATGCTTTCACAAGAAATCAGAGGAATCAGGAAAAGAAGTATTAGTATTTTTTGCATTGTTTTCATAAGATGTTTTCTTTAAATCTATAAGTTGACAGATATCCCGATTACAGCAGTTTTCATGGCAGGATACGTAGTGAATCCTGCATTTAGAGCCTCTAAATCACGTCCTTCACGGCTATTGATCGTTGATAAAATATTGTGCATTTTTACATAGAACCGGATGTTAGAAACTGCCACCTTTTTTACCAGATAATCTGGCAATGAATAGCCAAAATCTACTGTTGATAACCGGAATAAATGTCCTTTATCGAGCCAGAATGATGATGTTTGAGTGTTATGGTCGCTGGTGAAACTTAATCGCGGATAGCTTGCATTTGCTCCACTTTGTGTATTTGTCCATCGGTTTTCATAGGCATATACTGAAAGTTGATTCGGTCGTAGGTGTACATCAAACATCTCAGATCCTTCCACTTGCAGATACATATCAAAACCTTTGACCTCAATTCCGACATTGATACCATAAATAAACTCGGGAAAAGTATTGCCAATCACTTTTTTATCTGCATCATTGATAATACCGTCTTCATTTTGGTCGAGGTATTTTATGTCGCCGGGAGCTATTTGACCATAAGACGATATAACTCCATGTTCCTGTATGGCTGATTCATCGTTATATATTCCATCTGAAACAAATCCAAACAGGGCATTTACAGGATTTCCTTTCCTGTATCTGTAGGATTCTTTTTCAGGATAGTTGGTTTCTTTTAAATCAATAATTTTATTTTTTGCGTATAAAAAATTTAAGCCTGTGTGAAATATAACCGGTCCTATCTGATGGCTGTATTTTAAATCTCCTTCAATTCCCTGATTATGAATGATTCCTGCGTTGTATTGGGCTAAGCTGATCCCGATGAGGGCTGGTGTAATGTTGGCTTGATTTACAAGAATTGATTGTCGGTTTTCATAAAAATAATCCATGGTGAGGCTTAATTTATTTTTCAATGTACGAAAGTCGATACCAATATTCATTTTAGCTGCTTCCTCCCAGGTTGCATCGGGATTACCCAGCGTACCTTCATAAGATCCCTGAGAAGTTCCATTTGGATTTCCAAAACCATAACCTCCACCATTATAAAAGGCCTGACGATGCATAAAGCGACTACCACCTGTTTTGTCGTTTCCCGTCAGACCAACTGAAGCCCTTGTTTTCAGATAATCAACAGCTTCATTTTCCTTCAAAAAATCTTCTTCGCTTACTACCCATGCCAGTGAAGCTGCAGGGAAGAGTCCAAAACGCTTTCCGCTTATGTAATTATTAGAACCCTGATAAGAACCGCTGATTTGCGCAAAATAACGGTTATCGTAACCATAGAATAAGCGAGATGCAGTCCCGAGCCACTTATATGCAGGTGTATCGCCACTGCCAAATGAAGTGTATTGATTGTATATCAAAGAAGCGTGTATCTGGTGTTTTCCTATATGTTTTTCAAATATGGATCCTGCATTGAAAGTCATGTCGCTGTAATAATCAGACATTTGTCCACCTGCTGTGCTAACTTTAGTATCGTCGGCTCCATATTGAACATATGTGTCGTCATCTTTCAGTTGATTGACTGCAAAGGTGGTGTAATTTCCTTTAAAATAGGCATTGTAGTTTTCAAAGTTATATTGAATAAACGCACTTAATCCATTTATCCACTCGCTCAGATTCTTGTTAATACTTACATTGGCAGTGAGTTTTCTAGTATTTTCAATTCTGATGCCTGACTTAAGCAAACCAATCGGATTATCTCTGTATTCGGCAGTGCCACCAAGCGATCCGTCAGGATTTGTCAAAGGAAATGCATTGGCCGGCGTATTCATAATAGCATTGAAAATATAATTATTTGTGTTGTTAACATTGTCGGAACTGCTGAGCCAGGGTGATCTTCTATCGTCAAAAACAGCACTTATGTTTGTATTTAATAGAAAACCCTTTCCCAAATTGACATCTAAGTTGGTCCTGAAATTATAACGTTCGTTGTAGGTTTGATTTAAACCATCAAATGCTTTCGGCAGAGCGAATAAACCGTCTTGTTTCATGTAACTAATCAAGGCATAATATTGAGCTATTTCATTTCCGCCACCTGCGGTGAAGTTGTAATGATTGTACGCAGCATTTTTATTCAGAAAATCCTGAGGCAGATTTGTATCCGGATAACGGAAAGAATCTTCAGTATTCAGGTATTTATCCGGTTGATATACCTGATTTGCTCCATCGTTTATATTTGCTTCATTGTGCAAAGATGCATATTCATAGGCATTCAGTTTTTTCGATAAAGCTATGGGAGTTTGCAGTCCGTAGCGAAGATCAATTTTCATGAAGTTTTTGGTGGCATTGCCTTTTTTCGTTTTAATCAGAATTACTCCGTTGGCACCTCTCAATCCATACATAGCCAATTCAGCTGCATCTTTTAAAACCTCAATACTCTCAATCTCATTTGGATCCAGTAGGTGGATATTGGCATCAATACCATCTACCAATATCAAAGGAGTATTATCGCCTGTTGTGGTTTTTCCTCTCAAAAAGAAATTGTAGTTGGCAAGTCCGAAGTTTTGACCGCCGTTGCTGATAGAATAAAGTCCTGATATAGTTCCATTCAACGACTGCTCAATATTTTTCAGTGAGTTTTTCTCTACCGAAACAGCATCAATATCCGAAATTGCACTTGTGATATACGGATTTACCTGTGATTGTACATTTAAAAAAGGAAAAGTAAAACTCAATATACCTATCAATGCAGTATTCCTAATGCTATATTTAATTTTGTATGTCATGCTTATGATTTATTTTAATAAATAGCTCAGAATTATTCCCAACCCGGATTTTGTATTAATACCTTGCTTTTATAGATTTCGCTGTTTGGAATTGGGTAGCGGTGCATATGTGGCAAAAATATCCTTCTCTCATATATATAAGGTTCATAGTTAAAACTACCATTTGTGTTTTTTGTAATTTTCATTCCTAAAATTGGATTTTCGTTACCAAAAAGCTCCACTCCTTTTTTCCAGCTTAGCACGTCATACCAACGGTGTTCTTCAAACGATAATTCAACAGCTCTTTCATTTATGATTCGTTCACGCATATCTTCTTTGTTTGCTGATGTAACTATTGGTATCGGAACATGACCAACCCTTTGCCTGAGTTGCGTTGTTACCTCTCTGGCAGTAATCCCGCTTCCCGGATGTGCGATGTCAGGGCCATAAGCTTCATTGGCTGCTTCAGCATAATTAAGCAATATTTCAGCATATCTGAAGAAGATATAATTCAAATAAGCACTCGTTCCTTTGTAACGCTGATGTGCTTCAGGCCAAAATTTTGCAATAGTATATCCTATCGGATTAACCAACGAAGAACCATAGTCAAGTCCTCCTATGTAAAACTCTGTTTTCCTGTCGTACCAAAAACGGTCGTTGTACAAAACGGTCATTCTCAAACGTGGATCTCTGTTCACGTAAGGATTGTCGGGATTATAACCTGATGCCGGATTTGTAATTGGGTATCCGTTGGCTGTTTCATATAAATTTACAAAGTTGTGGGAAACAGCAGTTCCCATCCAACCAAGATATCCCTGAGGTACAATAAATCTTACCCAGAAATTGGAATTGTCGATATGACCTTGTTCGAAATTCAGTTTTGTTCTAGGACGGTTCATAATAATTTCAGTGCCCGGATTGGGTCGGAAAAACAGATTTACATAGTCAGGGTCGAGAGAGTAATGATTCAGTTTTATCACTTCCGAGGCTGCTTCTGCAGCAGCTATCCATTTCGTTTGGTCATTTTCCGGATTGTTCAGTGGTCGGGCAGCATATATAAGCGCCCTTGATTTTAATGCCAAGGCAGCTCCTTTAGTTGCTCTGCCAGTTTCACTTTCGGGATGTTCAAGTGCCAGCAAACCTGCAGCAAAATCACAATCATCAACGATAAACTCAATAGTTGTTTCATAAGAACTACGAGTGATGTCAAGCTCGTCCACTCCCAATTCGAGCGGTCGGTCGAAAATGGGAACACCTCCCCATCTTTTTGTAAGTTCAAAATACAGAAATGCCCTTATAAAATGAGCTTCACCCAATGATCGGTTGTAGATTTCCTGAGAAGGAAAGTTTTTAACAAAATCAATATAGGCAATAGCCATATTTGTCTGACGAATACCCTTGTACAAATCTATCCACATTTGTTCCAGTTCCCTTCTTGCATTTCCCTGAGGTGTGCCATACGATATCTGAGCACCTGACCAGGCACCGTTATTGAAAACAGGGGAACAAGTATTTACACCCAATCCTTCTGCCTCATCTGATAATTCGGCGACCATAGAATTCCAAAGACGTCCGAGATGTCCGGGCATATACAGATAGCTGTAATCCAGGAACTGTCGGTATTGCTGATAATCAGTAAAAACCTTATCAAAATCAAGTTCCTGCTCTGGAGCCTGATTTAAATCCGATTCCTCAAAAATTTCTGTACATCCCAAAGGCAAAAATGCCAAAATGAAACCAAGTGTCAGGATGATTATATTATTTTTCTTCTTCATAATATTTTAAAAGTTAACGTTAACTCCCATACTGAATAATCGCTGTTGCGGATAAACCTCACCGCTGGCTTCAACGGTTTCCGGATCAAAACCATCAATATAAGACCAGGTTTTGATATTATTTCCTGTGATTGAAATGATAGCATCAGTGATATTCATTTTTTTGCAAAATGTTTGAGGCAATGCGTAACTCAGTTGAATATTTCGAAGTCTCACGTAATCGCCCGGTTTTAAGTGAAAACTATTCAGGTTTTTATTACTGTGTTGTGGATTCAGGTGGAGCGACGGATAGGCGGCATCTGAATTTTCAGGTGTCCAGTATTGTTTGTGAATTTCGGTAACCTGTCCGCCACCAGCTGCACCGCCAAATTCAAATCCGGCATTTGAAGTAAAAAACACAGAAGCATTTGCAGCTCCTTGCAGCATTGCACTTAAGGTGATACCTTTCCAGCTTATTTCGGGAGTTAATGAGTAAAAAATCTCTGGTACCGACGAAAATCCGATGGGTTTTTTATCTCTTTCATCAATCTGATTGTCATCATTTACATCAACATATTTTAAATCTCCCGGAACAATCGGACCACCAAGGGTTGTCTGATTGGGCGAACTGTTGATTTCTTCTTCAGAAGTGAAAAAACCGCTGACTTCATAACCCCGGAACTGGCCGATGCGATATCCTTCGTATTTTTGCCAGGCAGGTGTGCCAATAGGATCATCATAATTTTTAATCACATTACGTGCAAAACTATAATTTGCTTTCAGGGCGTAACCCAATTCACCCACTTTATTTCTGTGTGTAGCTTCAATCTCATATCCCCAGTTGTTTACTTCCCCGATATTATATTGAGGAGAAGGAATTCCTGTGGTATATAAAAGGGAGCGAGCCTGCATCAGGATGTCTTTTCGGTCCTCATTAAAGAAGTCAAGAGTGATATCTAATAAGTTGTTTTTGAAAAAATGAACATCTAAACCAAGATTTCTTTTAAGGGCTGTTTCCCATGTAAGCAATAGATTCTCGCTGCGTGATTCGTAAATTCCACCCAAACTAGATGGGTTGGTAGTTCCAAAACCAAAAAACTGCAGGCTGGGATTTGCGGGTGATACCTGATTATACATTCCCTGCCATAAAAATCTGCTGCCCCCAATTTTATCGTTGCCAACAAGACCAATGGAACCCCTGATTTTCATAAAGGCTATAATTTCGGAGATTCTATCCATAAAAGGTTCTTCTGTAATAATATAACCTCCGGAGAATGCGGGAAAGAAACCATATTGATGACCCGGGGCAAAATTTTCAGATCCATTATAGCCAAGATTGATTTCAGCAAGATATTTCTGGTCATAATCATATTCAATTCTACCGGCAAAGCCTTTCAGCACAAAAGGTTTTGAGGAACTATACTGATCGTTTTGCTGATTGTACACCAGCGTTGATTTGACTTTTGATTTGCCGTGGGACATTGCATGATGAAGTTTTAGCTGAATTCCTACCCTTTTGTATGCTGCTGTGGTTGATTCTCCGGCATATCGGAAGGGAGATGCTTCCAGAATCTGGTCGTACTTATCTGTAACGGGATTATATTGATATGTGTCAGGCTGTTCGCGATAGCTCTTCATAGAGCCGATGGAACTATTGAAAGACAAATTCATATCAAAACTAAGTCCTTTGGTAAGAAAACTTAAATCGTTTTTCAAAATACCTACAATATCATAAGTGTTTGTTCTGGTATTATCATAGCCATTTGCAGCAATTTTCACGATAGGATTTCCCTGACCTTGTGCTTCAGCATAACTCCCGTCAGGGTTATAAACCGGATAAACATAAGGTACTTTTGCAATGATTGTTTGAATAAAATTATCCACATTAGGAAAACCGTTTTTTTCTCCCGTTCGTCCGCTGATATTGGCACTCAGGGTTTGAAATTTATTAATTACCAGATCAATATTCGAACGAAAATTAAATTGTCTGTAATAAGTGTCGGATGTATATCTGTCGTGTGTATCAGTGAATTTGAACATTCCTCCCTGATTTAAATAGCCCAATGATACAAAATATTTTACGTTTTGTGTTCCACCCGAAATATTCATGTTGTATTTTTCCTGCAAAGCAAAGGGTTTTACCACTTCGTTGTACCAGTTCACATCTGGATAAAGGTAGGGGTCCTGACCCAGACGAAATCCTTCCAGTGAGGCATCTGACAACAATGGATCGTTTGCCGGATCCTTCCCGTCATTCATTGTAGCAGTTTTACGCAATAAGAGATGTTCGTAGGACCCTAAAAACTGAGGGACGTTGACCGGTTGCTGTACTCCAAAGTTGGCTGATAAGTTGATGACAGGTTTTCCGACAACCCCTCTTTTAGTAGTTATTAAAATGACACCATTGGCACCTCTGACACCATATACTGCCGTAGAAGAAGCATCTTTCAATACTGAAATTGATTCAACTTCGTTGGGGTCGATTTGGGAAAAGCTTTCACGCTCAACACCATCAACAATGATTAATGGATTGGTATTGACCCATGTTGATTGTCCCCTGATGAATATGGATGCGGCATCTTCACCCGGTCTTCCCGATTGCTGAATTGTTACTACACCTGATAGTTTTCCGGTGATGGCAGTGCTTAAGTTTGAAGTTGGTACGCCGATAATTTCTTTGCTGTTGATGGAACTGATTGAACCTGTTACAGTTGCCTTGTTTTGAGTTCCATAACCCACTACCACTACCTCCGATAATAATTTTACATCTTCTTTCAGTATCACTTTTAATGTGCCACTCAATGTTGCATTTTGTTCAACAGGTGCATATCCAATATAACTAAACACCAGAATATCATCAGCTTTGTTAAGTTTTATGGTGAAAAATCCGTCAATATTGGTGATGGTGCCTGTTGCAGTCCCTTTAATAATGATGGATACGCCAGGCAAGGAATTACCTGATTCATCTTCTACAACACCTGATATATTCATTTCAGTCTGCTGTCCGAAAGCAAGACCGGCATAAATAATGGACCATATGAGCATAAATTTTCTGATGGTATGTTGATTGGTTGTGTTTTTTTGTGTCATAATTGTATAAGAGTTAATCTGAAAATAAAAAAAACCCAAGCTTAATATTTGAATATTTTTTGGCTGTAAGTCTTGTTGTTATGATAAACAGAAACAAAATAAATACCTGGTGGTTGTTTGTTTAAATCGATTGTAGCCAGTTGAATAAATTCCATATTTAATATTAATTGCCCACTAATACATCTAACTTCACAATGCAATGATTCTCCTTCATTTACATGGATATTAACGATGCCTTGAGATGTCGGATTTGGAAAACAAATTATTTGTATATCCTGGTTTGCACTGGTAGTAATGTTTCCGGTAGGAATCTCAAAATCCAAAGTTACTGAAGATCCATTCATCTCATTCTCTGTTGGCATTGATATAAATTTTTGATAGATTACTCCATTTACTTCAATCTCAACATTGATGATGGAATTCGATTGTGAAGGATCTGATACAGATACATAGGTGCCATTTTTAATCATAAGAGCGCAAGGACGATTAACGGTAATAGTCCGGTTGCCATGTGTTATTGATCCAGCCTGATGAAATATTATTTGTAAAATATCGAGTGTTTTGTTTAAAACTGCCTGAACCGACGTAGTGTTTGAAATAATTTCAATAGCAGAGGTATCATAAGCCTGTACTTTTTCTTTCGTATCGATGTCGGGTACGACAATATAACTGTAATTTTCACTTACAGGATTTATTCCATGATCGAACCATAGCGTGAAAACATAACCTGATTCGGTTGTAGCCGATCCACTTGTGTTGATATCTTTCCAGGCACCACTTTGAGATTTCATGGTGTATTTCAGGTTACCTTGCTGTGGGAAAAAATAAGCAATTTTTCCATTTCTCAGATAAGATAGATTCGTGTTTGAATAGGTATTGGCGCTCACTGAATGCATTTTTTCTGTTCCATTTCCCACTTCAGTATAGTATGATGGATTTTCCATTTTAGCTTGATTCACAGTAGTACGAACATTTCTATTACTGTTATCGCTGATGCCTGCACCTAAACAGACCACTTCATTATCAAAGAAAAACCAGCTTTTTTTTGCCTGCATTCCTGATTTATTCATATCCATTACTGACACTCCATAGTTCCCGTCGGAGACACCTCCAACAAAAGTCGTAGTTCCGAAATTAGTCCCCCAGGTTGTTCGGGTAGGATAGCTCGTCGTATATGGAAATGTGCTGCCGGGTATCATGCACCAGTCCCAGTAAGGCATGATGTTTTTGTACTCATTGCCATCCACAGATATGAAGTTTGCACCATAGGAGAAATAGTTAGCTTTCAAATTTTCTCCATTACCGGTTTCAGCTTCCACTGTTCGTAATGAAACATTACGTACGGCGAAAAGATATCCGTTGCGGGCGTGTTGCGTATAATCAGATGCCCAGTAATGTTTATTGAACTCTCTGACATTGTAGTTAGCCGGTTTGTTCCCTTTCATGCGATTTAACGCATCAAGATAAATTGTTGCATGAGCAGGATCAATAAAATCAGCCATCTTCTGGAGGTAATTCATGCCGGCATTTAAAGCATTTGTGCGACTTATTGCTCTACCCATAACACTGAAATCCCAGGAACTGCCTCTTACCGATGAAACCTGTGTTTCTCTGATAAAATTGATAACCTTGCTGAAACTATCATTTTGCACATCGAATGCTGCGGGAGATCCTGCGAGATAAGATGCCAGACGGATGATTCCATCTGCAAACACCCATCCATAACTTGATATTTGTATCTGCGGACCATGATCATGAAATACATAATCGCTTTTGATGTTTTCAGTCAGAATCAGTTCCAATCTGTCGCGTGTGCCTTCAAGCAAAGAACTATTTTGAGTGAGAATGCCTCTATACACGTAGTGTAGACCGATGTCGATGGCGTTAGCACCTGTTCCATGTGCTGTTATATCGTTAATTGCTTGTGGTTGAAGTAGAGAAAGAATTTCAGGTTCATCAATACCGACAGCAGAATTGGTGGGAATAAATCCTTCAAATTCACGTAAAAAAATAAGTGTTTCTCCTAATTTTTGCGGACAATAAATTCGGTTAAACCACCAGTTTAAATCTGTAGTATTAGAGAGATGCCAATATTCAAGTCCTTTTTTGATGGCATTCTTGTATGTGTCGTTGTTGTATTTTGAATGATGAGTCCACTCCGAAAAGTCTGAGCAGACGATTTTAGTTGATTAATAATTTGTTAAAAAAAAGTCATATAATTGGGGTAAAATAACCCGAAAAAAGTTCTTTGAAATATTGCGTATGTCATTATAATTCATTACTTTAGCAGTGTAAAAAACTACTTAAAATGTTTAAAAAGTCCCACGAACATAAGCAATTAGATGCCTTTTCATCGCCCATAGAGTATTTAAAAGACTCTACGATGAAT
>JAUSNQ010000089.1 GCA_030655595.1 Paludibacter sp. | reverse complement strand
CGGTGGTGAAAATTCTTCGACAACCTTTCCCAAATCTTTTAGCCTGACTGCTTGCCCTTGATTGTTGTAAATCAGGATATTTTCAATCGCTTCAATGGATTGCCGGAATTCCGGTGCATAGGCGACTTTGATATTGTATTCTTCTCCATCTTCTCTGAAAAGCGAGGCGGTTAAGCCGTTAATTCTGTTTCGGAGATAATTGGATGCTGTGGACATGTTCAGTCCGTTCATGGCCAATTTCTCGCGATCAAACTGAATTCGGTATTCAGGCACATAATCTCCTCGACTAATTTGGATATTTACCAAACCTGGTATTTCAGACATTCTATTTCTGATTTCAGCAGCAATTTTGTCGGTTTCTTGAAAATCATAGCCATATATCTCCAGATCCAAAGTCGATTGTCCGCCCATCATGCCCATACCACCACCTGCCAATACGGTAGATTTTCTGATTTCAGGCGTTTTTTCCAAGTCAATACGCATGCTGTCACAAATCTCAAACAAACTTCTTTCTCTATCCGCAATGTTTACCATGCGCATATTAAAGGAAATGATGTTGGATCCGTTATTCTGTAATGAACCCCATACATTTGAGCTGCTAGCCTGACCTACCGTGTAATTGATCATATCCAACTCAGGGTATTTCTGCTTCCATATCGTATATAGTTCAAGCGCAGTAGTTTTGCTAACCTCAGCTCGAGTTCCGATTGGTAACTCGACGGTTGCAGCTATTCTTCCGTTGTCCTGAGCGGGAATGTATTCTGTCCCGATATAACCTACCGGCAATAAACTTAGCAAGAAGAAGGCAAATACACCCCAAATAATTACTTTTCGATGTCGTACCGACCAGTTCAATAAACTTGCATATTTCAAATCCAATTTATTTAACGCTTTTTCAATGGGCGTAAAAATAAGCTTGTATGTGCGGTTATGCTTGGGATTCAAGCGTAATAATTGCGACGAGAGCATCGGTGTCAATGTTAGAGCCGATACGGTTGATACTATCATGATGATGGTTACCATCCAACCTAATTGTTCAAACATAACGCCTGCTGCACCCGATATCATCGTCAATGGAAAGAAAACCGCCAATAAGGTGAGCGTGGAAGCAATAACCGAAATGGCTACTTCATTGGTTGCATGTACAGCGGCACTTTTGGGTCGACTGCCTCTTTCTATGTGTTTGGTGATGTTTTCGAGTACTACAATTGCATCATCCACAACCATTCCGATTGCGACCGACAAAGAACTCAATGAAATGATGTTGAGTGAGCCTCCCGTAAAACCAAGATAGATAAAGGCTGCAATGAGCGATATCGGGATGGTGAGAATGATAATGACTGTTGCTCTCCAACGGCCTAAAAAGAACAATACCACCAGCATTACAAATATAAATGCGTACATCACGGTCTCAACAAGTCCGGAAATGGTTTGTTGGATGTTGTCTGATGTATCAATAATCGGCACAATCTTAACGTCGGACGGCAAATTGCTTTGTAGCTCGGGTAGTATTTTGTGAATCTGTTTAGCTATGTTTACAGTATTTGAACCGGATTGTTTTTGTACAACAATGGTCGCTCCTTGTACTGAGTTGGTGTAGATTTCTTGTGTGCGTTCTTGCAGGTCATCTCGTACGGTAGCTACATCAGACAAGTAAATGTTTTTTCCGGCATAACTCCCCACAATCAGGTTATTCAATTCCGATGGAGATTGAAATTCTCCTTCAACACGCAATGAATAACTTTCATTTCCAATATCCATCGTGCCAGCAGGTGTATTGACATTATCCATGCGAATAATTTGAGCCAGACTCTCAATGGTTAGCTGATAAGCTTCTAATTTAGCAGGATCTAAAAACACCTGAATCTCCCTTTCAGGTGCTCCTGAAATCGATACCGAACCTACTCCGGGTATTCGCGCCAATGGATTTGCAACATTTTCCTCCAATATTTTATACAAAGCAGGCAAACTTTGATCCGCAGTGGCAGATATCATCATGACCGGAATCATATCCGTGCTGAATTTGAAGATGATTGGCTCGGTGGTACCATCTGGTAAGAAAGATTTTACCATATCTAATTTCGAACGTACATCATTGGTCAAAGCTTCTATGTCTAATCCGAAATCAAATTCCAAAGTGATGATTGAACGATTCTCGCGGGAAGATGATGTCAGTTTTTTTAGATTGGCAACTGTATTCAGTGAGTTCTCCAAAGGACGGGTAATATTGGTTTCAACATCAGCCGCACTGGCTCCATCGTAGGTAGTCAGCACCATGATGGTGTTGGTTTCAATATTCGGCAATAAATCAATGGGCAATTTGTTGAGGGAGAAAAGTCCTAAAACCATCACTGCCACAAATACAAGGGCGGTCATAACCGGTTTCTTGACTGAACTTTCGTATATACTCATTTTATGTTTGTGTTAATTTGTTTAACAAAAATTGTTGCTCGTTATTTCCTTAATATTTCTACTTAACAACTTCAACTTCAATGCCATCAGCTAATCTCGACTGACCGGCAATCACCACTTGAGAGCCGTTTTCTAAACCAGATATTATTTCGTATGCTGTGCTTATTCTGCGACCAAGTTCTACTTGTTTATAGCTGACCTTCCCGTTCTCATAAAGATACACAAAACGGGCTCCTGAACCTGCTTGTTTGATGATAGCCTGATCCGGAACAACGATGCGGTTTATTGTGCCAAAGTTGATATTAACCCTTGCAAACATGCCGGGGCGTACCTTGCTATTCGGATTATTCAATTTGATTTCTACACCGAAAGTACGTGTTCTTTCATCAATGGTTGGATAAATCAAACTTACTTTGCCCGTGAAAGTTTCTCCTTCATATACATCTAATTTTATATCTACCGGCATACCAGCTTTTACTCTGCTGAAAAAAGTTTCTGAAACATTAATCTTCAATAAAACAGGGTTAATTTGCATAACAGTAATGATGGCTTGTTGTCCGTTATACATATCTCCGTTGTCGTAATTACGGGCAGACACAATACCATTGATCGGACTAACCAACATAGTATTTTCCTGTAAGTTTTTTAAATTTGTTTCTGCCATAGTCAGTTGCAGCTTGGCATTATCCAATTCTTGTTGCGATGCACCTCCCACAGCGAAAAGCTCTGTTACGCGGTTGTAAACACGTTTATAGTTCTCAATCTGAGTCTCTGAATTCACTAAATTAGCCGCATCCATCTGCGCCAATCGCTGACCTTTCTCTACTTTGTCGCCGACCTCCACAAAAATCTGACGGATGCGACCGGGAGCTGTCGGATTGATGCTGTTTTTAACGATAGGTTCCACGGTGGCGGTAAACTCATAATTTTGTTTTACATCCTGTGAAAATATCTGTTGAATTTTTACATTTGGTTTTTGTGTCGATTCGCTTGAATCTTTACCTGATGTATCTTTGCTTCCACAGGCTGAAACGCCCAAAACGAACAGAAATAAAATGATCTTGTTAGTTGTTTTCATTGTTTGTATTTTTTTTTATACTCCTTAGTTAATTGTTCCTCCCAATAACTTTTCCAAATCGGTTTTTGCCGACATGAAATCATAGATGGATTGGTTGTATGATAAACCTGCTTGAATATATCCCAATTCAGCATTGGTTATATCTAAATAAGTACCCACACCGACTTCATACATTTTTTGTGAGATAGTCAAAGCTTTGTCAGCTTGTGATAAAGCTTTTTTACCCGATTCCATCTTTTCAATAGCTTTTATCATATTGTCGGTGAATGTGATAGCTTGTAGTTCAAGTGATCGTTTCAGGTTTTCCCGCTGGTCTTCCAATGCCTTGATTTGTACTTGTAATTGTTTGGCTTTGTAGTGTCTGCTTCCTCCCTGAAAGATAGGAATCGACAAAGTCAAACCCGCACTTGAAGTTGGAAACCAGTAATAATCTTTGAAAGCAACGTCATCGTTTGGCATCGCCATATACTGATAATTAAAATTGGCAGAAAGCATGGGTAACCAGGTTGTCTTTTGAATTTCCAAAGATTGCTTCAGCTGTTTTGCTTTCATGTCAAATTGCGTTAAGTCGGTGTTCTTATCCAACGGTGCTTCCGAGAGTTGTAAGGTTTCCTCAAAGACAATCGATTCGTAGTCTGCCAGACTTCCTACCGGCTGTATCGTTGTTTTCATGTCAATGCCCATGAGCATTTTCAACTGCAATTTGCTCATGTTTACAGCACTTTCAGATGAAAGTAAATTCGATAATGCATTTCTCAACTGTACATCGGCCCTGATCCATTCAAATTCAGAAACAGCTCCCTGTTCATACTTGTTCAGAATAATCTTCGCATTATCGGCAGTGTTTTGGTAGGTTCTTTCAAAGACTTTATACGAGTCTTGTGTCAGCAAAACTGCGTAATAGGCTTTGGTGACTGAATTTACCAACGCAATTTTCGACGAACGTGCCGATTCCATGGCAAGACCGGCATCGATTTCGTTTAATTTCAAACTTGCCCATAATGTGGGTGAAACGATGGGCATGGATGCCGATAAAACTCCTGCAAATGAGTTGTCTTGTCCGACTTCAATACCTTCAGGGGGTGCATCAAACCCCGGTATTGGCAAGTCGAAAAACATTTTTTGCTTTTTCAACGTGCGTGAGTAGGATGCGGATGCATTGATGGCAGGAAATAATCCCGACCTTTTTTCCAGATTAGAATAATCTGTTCGTTCAATTTCTTTTTGTGCAATTTTGATTGTCGGACTTTCATCTAAGGCAATCTCAATACACTGCTGAAGCGACAGTGATATTGTGTCCTGCGCATGTGTTGTGTTGAAAGTAAATAAGCAACATATTAAGGTTGCCAACAAACCTTTGTTATTTATAAAACGCATCATATTAGTTCTTTTTATTTCAATAGTTATATGCTATTTTTTTTCTGTAAGATTTTCCTGAACGTATTTCAACCCTTTTTCATTCACAATCAAGTGTATAATCATGTCAATAAAAAAATCTGTCAACCGCTTTAAAGTGTATTTTTTTTGCAATCGCGTCATGGTTTCCAATGTTTCATTAATTTGTACTGAATGAAACAATGATAAAAGTTCTACATCCAGATTTTCCCTGAAATACCCTTCTTCTATTCCTTTTCTGATGTTTTCTTCAAATGCAGCTTTCATCCGTTCGGTTTTTATCTGATCATATTTTTGATACAACCTCGGATAATATTTCTTTAAATCATACCAAAACAAAAAAGGCGCACACTCAGTATTTTTTTTGATTTCTTTTATCATGAAAATGAATATCTCTATTGCATTTTTATCTTTGATGCATTTTTGTATCTTTTCAATATGCTGATTTTGTTCGTAAGCGATTACTGCGTCAATTAAATCTTCCTTTTTAACAAAATACTGATAAAAGGTTTTTTTTGACATCCTCAATTCGGCACAAACATTATCAATAGAGACATTTCTGATGCCTATTTGATGAAATTGCCTGGCTGCAACTTGAATGATATTTTCTGTTATAATTTCCATATTGACCGCAAATGTAATATTATATAATTACTTTGCTGCGTTAAAAATAATTAATAGATTAAATGTATCTGATTAAGAGCTGTTTATGATTTGTTGTATGGAAACTTTAATAATATGAAAGTTTTTAAATTTTCAATTACGCCGCTTTTCTACTGAAAAATTTACTTTTTTTCAATAATAATGATTTTAATGACTGAAGTGAAATATATAAAGTCACAAATATCATTACTCCAACACAATACAATTGGTAAAGCCAATTTGTTATCATTTTTTTCATTGTCATATAATTAATCCTTTTTGTCCGATTAAGTTTATCAGATATTTGGCAAAAGTATTTGCAAAATAGCATCAATTCAAATAATTCATATTGAATGACGAATAATACCCTGCGAAAGTATCTTTTTGAATGACGAAATGTAAAATTAAAATTAGAAAAGCAACATGAAGTTTGTGCTTTCATTTAAAATATTAACTTTGTTGAAATAAATTTTATTATTGAACCTTTCGCAATAAATAAGCTATTTATGAAAACAACCAAGGACTTCATTAATTCAAATCAGGAAAGAATTATGGACGAATTATTCAGTTTGCTTCGCATTCCGAGTATCAGTGCCCATCAAGATGCTTCACCTTTCATCAATCAGTGTACAGAAAAATGGGTGGAATTGTTGTTGAAATCCGGTTTAGATAAGGCGGTAGTTCTACCAACCAAAGGAAATCCGGTGGTGTATGCCGAGAAAATAATTGACACTTCAAAACCCACTGTGCTGGTATATGGTCATTATGATGTAATGCCGGCAGAACCCCTGGATTTATGGATATCTCCTCCTTTTGAGCCTGAAGTCCGTGATGGCAGAATATACGGACGAGGTGCAGATGATGACAAGGGACAGTCTTTCATGCATGCAAAAGCTTTTGAGTACCTGAACCAAACGAATCAACTTACATGCAATGTTAAGTTTTTATTAGAGGGAGAAGAAGAAATTGGTTCGCCCAATCTGGAGGATTTTTGTGAAGCCAACAAAACCTTGCTGGCCTGTGATACGATTTTGGTATCAGATACCAGTATGTTGGGAGCAGACACACCAAGTATTACAACAGGTTTACGTGGATTGGCTTACTGGCAACTCGAGGTGACAGGTGCTAACCGAGATCTGCATTCGGGTATTTTTGGCGGTGCAGTTGCAAATCCGATTAACGAATTGACCAAAATGCTGGCGCAACTGACAGATGCTGAAGGGAAAATTACCATTCCACATTTTTATGATGATGTTCAGGCAATTTCTGAAGATGAAAAAGCACTGATTGCACAGGTTCCTTTCAACGAGGAATCCTACAAAACTAATCTGGGTGTGAAACACTTATTTGGTGAAAAAGGATATTCAACAATTGAAAGAACCGGAATCAGACCAACTTTAGACATATGTGGTATTTGGGGAGGCTATACAGGTGAAGGCTCTAAAACTGTTTTGCCTGCAAAAGCATATGCAAAACTGTCTGCCCGTTTGGTGCCCAACCAACAATACATTACCATCATGAATTTGGTTTCAAATTATTTGTATGCAATAGCTCCCGAACACATTCAGTTAAAAGTAATTCCGTTACACGGTGCAGCAAGTTATGTGTGTCCCATCGATTCTACGGCATACCAAGCTGCCGAAAAAGCGTACGAAAAAATCTTCGGTGTTCGCCCTTTACCCGTACGCAGAGGTGGAAGTATTGGAGTTGTACCTGTTTTTGAGCAAGTATTGGGTTTAAAACCCGTTTTGATGGGATTTGGGTTGGAGTCAGATGCAATCCATTCGCCAAACGAAAACTTTCCATTGGATATGTTCGAAAAAGGAATTGAAACAATAGTAGAATTCTATAAAATTTTTAATAATTCGGATCTTATCAATAATTGATTAAAAGAATATTGAGTCCACTCCGAAAAGTCTGAGCAGACGATTTTAGTTGATTAATAATTTGTTAAAAAAAAGTCATATAATTGGGGTAAAATAACCCGAAAAAAGTTCATTGAAATATTGCGTATGTCATTATAATTCATTACTTTAGCAGTGTAAAAAACTACTTAAAATGTTTAAAAAGTCCCACGAACATAAGCAATTAGATGCCTTTTCATCGCCCATAGAGTATTTAAAAGACTCTACGATGAAT